>NZ_DBNGVP010000125.1:0-178823 GCF_057119385.1 Archangium sp.
AGGTCACCACGTTGGGGTGCCGCACCAGGCGCAGCGCGGCGGCTTCCCGGTCACCTCGAGGGTGGAGGGCCACCAGCTTGACGGCGTAGGGCTTTCCGCTCCGCCTCGCGCGGTACACGGTGCCGAAGCTGCCGGAGGCGATCGTTCCTTCGATGGTGAAGCCCGCCACCTCCGTGCCAGGAGTGAGCTCAGGCACCGCCCCCCACGACTGACCGCCTTCGTCGAGCATGCATCCCTCCGGAAGCCGCAGACGCTACCAGAGAGAAGAGTGGGCGGACCCGGACCTCAGGGGTTGGGTATGCACGCGACTCCCTCGCGCTTGGAAAGGGCCGAGCGGAGCGCTGGGGACGAGCAGGTGCAGGGGCGTGTCCCGGCCCAGGGTGATGAAGGGCGCCCAGTCGTGGGGATGGGGCTGGGTGCTCCGGAGCGTGCGCATCGCCTCGCGCAGCGCCGTGGCGCGGCCCTGCCCCGCCAACAGGTGGGAGTAGTAGAGCTCCATCAGCGCGCGCGTCGTCTCGTCGTTCACCTTCCACAGGCTCATCACCACCGTCTCCGCTCCCGCCACCAGGAAGGCCCGGTGCAGTCCGTACACGCCCTGGCCGGGTTTGACGTCGCCTCGCCCCGTGTCGCACGCGGACAGGACGACCAGCTTCGTGCCCCACAAGTCGAGGCCCGCCAGCTCCAGCGCCGTCACCAGTCCGCTGTCGGGCGAGGGCGGCGCGGGACTGGAGCCGGAGGCCGCCGGGGTGGGCGCTCCAGCCAGGACGAGGCCGGAGCGCAGCATGGGGTCGGCGGGAGGCTTCGCGAGTGGATCCTCGCCCAGCGCTCCGAAGTGGCCGACGGCACGCGAGTCCTCGGACTCGGACGCGTCCCCCAGGAAGAAGCCATGGGTGGCCAGGTGGAGGATGCCGGGAGCCGGCAGACTCAGCAGCCGCGCCTTGGTGGCCTCGGGGCCCAGGAAGAGCCGGGCCTGCGGCATCAGGCGCTGGATGGACTCGGCCTCCTGCCGCGTCCCAGGCAGGGGAACGGGGGCCCAGCCCCGCTGGGCCAGGTGCTCGCGCAGCGTGGAGACGGAGCGCTCGACGGAGGGAGGGCGGCTGGCCCAGCCCGGAGTGCCTTCCTGGGTGGAAGGGGACGAGGCCGGGAGCGCGGGAAGGTGGGCGCTGAAGTCCGGGTCGGCCAGGACGACGACGGAGCTGGGGGGCGCGCTCTCCTGGGGGTGGGGCAGCAGGTTCCTCCCGGAGGGCAGGTAGATGAAGTCGAACGCGTCCACGAGGAACTGGTGGCCGTCGTGCAGGGCGGCGAAGGGCACCAGGGCCATCTGGCCATCCGGCGACAGGAAGAGCCGGCGCGTCTCCCCCAGCAGTGGCCGCAGCGGTTGGAAGACGAGGTGGTGGAGCGCCTGGGCGGGAGCCTGGAAGGCCGCGTCGCGGTTGGCCAGCGCGTGACGCAGGCGCGCGGCGGCGGCGTCGATGGGCCCGGCGGGGCCCAGGTCCTGGACGCGCACGGTGGCGTCCGGGAAGAGCACCAGCGCCAGGTAGCGCGGCTGGCCGGCGCGACGGGCCTCGGGGGCGCCGGGTGGGGGCACCAGCGGACGGTCCACGTAGGAGATGAGCTCGATGAGGGCTCCGTCCTGGGGCAGTGACGCGGCGACACGGTCGACCATCTCCGTGGGAGGGGGCCGGGAGATCAGCGCGCGCAGGGGGGCGGAGCGCCGGGCCAGGTCCACCTCGAGGGCCGTGCCTTGCGCGAAGAGCTCGTCGAGACGCCGTTGGTGGGCTTCCAGGGAAAGCGAGCCGCGGCCCTCGAGGGAGAGCTGGGCCAGCTGGCCGCGCAGCGCCCGGAGCTGCTCGAAGGTGGCGCGATCCCGAGGGCCCAGGCCGCGGTAGATGGTGCGGGAGATGTCGGCGCTCTCCTCGACGGAGCGGCCCTTGAGCAGGAGCGCGGCGCCGAGCGCCATGCGTTGGACGCGAGCGTCCTCGGGATGGGACCGCAGCAGCGCATAGAGCCGCTCCTCGTCGGAGCGCAGCAACTGGAGCACCTGGGCCAGGTGCACCTCGGACAAGCCGAGCATCTCCTGGCGCAGGCGCTGCTCGGACGTGGCGAAGGCGCGCGTGAACAGCGGCAGGGCCTCGGTGAGGCGATGCTGGGCCAGATGGCCCGCGGCCAGATGGTTGAGCGCTTCGGCGTTGCGCGGATGGTTCCTGCCGAACGTCGCGTCCCGGATGGCGAGCGCGCGCTCGTAGAGCGGCCTGGCCCGGCGGTACGACCCCTGGGCCGAGTAGAGGTCGGCGAGCTCCTGCAGCGAGTCGGCGGTGCCGGGAGCATTCCTGCCCCAGGCCGCTTCCGCGATGGCCAGCGCGCGCCGGAGGAGCGGCTCGGCGCGGGCGTACAGCCCCTGGGCCAGGTAGAGGTTGCCGAGCTTGCTGAGCGGAAGGGCGAGGTTGGGGTCCTTCTTGCCCCAGACCGCTTCCCCGATGGCCACCGCGCGCTGGAGGTACGGCTCGGCGCGGGCGTACGACCCCTGGGCCAGATGGAGGCTGCCGAGGCTGCAGAGCGCGCGGGCGACGGAGTGGCTCTTCTCTCCATGGGCCCCTTGCCGGATGGCCAGCGCTCGCTCGAGGAACGGCTCGGCACGCGCGTACAATCCCTGGGCCAGATACAGGTTGCCGAGGCTGACGACCGCGAGGGCGACCCGGGGATGGCTCTTTCCGAAGGTGGCTTCGCTGATGGCCAGCATGCGTTCGTAGAGCGGTTCGGCCCGGCCGTGCAGTCCCTGGAGCGTGTAGGACACAGCGAACGCGTGAAGCGTATCGACGAGGACGGGATGGCTCTTGCCGACAGCCGCTTCCTGAAGGGCGAGCGCGTGGGCGAAGAGCGGCTCGGCACGAGCGAACATTCCCTGGCGCATGGAGTGGAGGGCGAGTTGCCGGAGCGTGACCGCGACGTTGGGCGGGTTCTTGTCGACGGCCGCTTCCAGGAGGGACTGCAGCCGCGGATAGAGCGGATCGGCACGAGCGACCAGTCCCTGGGCCTCGTAGAGCTCGATGAGTTTCGAGAGCGGGATCGCGAGCTCCGGGGGGTTCTGGCCGAGGGCCGCTTCCCAGATGGCCACCGCGCGCAGGAAGAGCGGCTCGGCACGAGCGTACTCGGTCCGGTCCGAGTAGACGCTGGCGAGGTCGTTGAGTGTTCGCGCGAGCTCCGGGTGGTTCTGGCCGAGGGCCGCTTCCCGGATGGCCAACGCGCGCTGAAGGAGCGGCTTGGACCGCTCGAATGACCCCAGCGCCTGGTAGAGCTGGGCGAGGTGGTTGAGCGACTCGGCGACGAGGAGAGGGTTCTGGCCGAGGGCCGCTTCCCGAATGGCCAGCGCACGCGCATGGAGCGGTTCGGCCCGCTCGAATGAGCCCTGGGCCTGGTAGAGCTGGGCGAGGTGGGTGAGGGTTCGCGCGACCTCGGGGTGGTTCTGGCCGAGGGCCGCTTCCTGGAGGGTCAGCGCGCGCGTGAGGAGCGGCTCGGCCCGGGCGGGGTTTCCCCGAAGCAGGTGATGCGCGCCGAGCTGGACCAGGCACCCGGCGACGTCCGGATGGGTGTCTCCGAGCACGGCCTCCCGCAGTGCCAGCGCGTGCTCGCCCCGGGCGATGGCGTCATCGTACCTGCCCGCGTCCCAGAGCGTGGCCGCCTCGTCGAGCGCCGTCCGTGCCTCCCGCAGGCGCGCGTCCGGTGGGGCCTCCGCGTGCGCCACCGCTGCCGCACAACACACGGCCACCAACAACGACCACCCGAGAACCCGCCACATGTCATCCTCCGATCCCCGCTCCGTGGACCCCTCCACGCGGGTGGGTCCGGTGGGCAGGCCCCCCGTGAACGGCTTACGACACGCAATCGGCGGACAGCATAGGCGAGATGGAGCGCTTCACTCCGCGAGGGTGCGCACCTGTTCGCCGTCGAGCACCAGGCGCACGGTGGTCACCTGCGGCTCGCCGAAGTGGTCGTATGCGGCGCGCTCCAACTGCGGCACCAGGGCGGCGCGCAGGCCGCGGGCTCCCGTCTCGCGCTTGAGCGCCCGCGCCACCACCCACTCGCGCACCGCCGGCTCCACCACCAGCGTCAGCCGCTCGTGGGCGAACTCGCGCTCATACGCGCGCAGCACGTTGTCCTCGAGGATGTTGCCCAGCGTCTTCGCGTCCAGTGGCGAGAACGACACGATGCGGCTGAACCGTCCAATCAGCTCCGGGATGAAGCCGTAGCGCGCGAAGGCCGTCGTCTGCTCGAGCTGATCATCCGTCACCTTCTCCGCGATGGCCGTCTCGCGCTTGCCCGTCTCGCGCCCGAAGCCCATCCGCTCCTTGTGGCCGCCCAGCTCCTCCGCCGTGTGCTTCAGGCCGCTGAAGGCCCCGCAGGCGATGAACGTCAGCGCCGACAGCTCCATCGGCATGGGCGGCGTGCGGCTGGTGAAGCCGAAGTCCGGCGGGAAGTCCGCCCTCGGCGCGCTCAGCAGGTTCAACAGACTGCGCTGCACACCGAAGCCACTCACGTCCTTGGTGGTCTGCTGTCCGGCGAAGCGGGCATCGGAGCGGCTGGTGGCGAGCTTGTCGAACTCGTCCATGCAGATGGCCCCGCAGGCCGCCCACGCCGCGTCCCCGCCCGCCGCCTCGTACAGGCGCGAGAGCATCGTCGTCACGTCGTCGCCCACGTAGCCCGTCTCGGAGAACTGCGTGGCGTCCACGATGACCGTGGGCACCCCGAGAATCTCCTTGAAGAGCAGCTCCACCAGGAACGTCTTCCCGCTGCCGGTGGGGCCCAGGAACAGACAGTTCTCCCGCGTTCCCGGCTCGGGGTCCAACCCCTCCAGGTGGATGCGCCGCAGCCGCTGCAGGTGACGGTAGGCGAGCACCGACGCCGCGCGCCGGGCCTCCTGCTGGCCCCTGTAGCCCAGCTCGGAGAGGCGTTGGTCGATCTCACGGGGTGACAGCACCTCCAACGCGGCGACGCGCTCGCGGACGGACGCGTCGCGCTCGAAGTGGAGGGCCTGCAGGTGGTCGGGACGTGGGCTCATGAAGTGGGTGGCATCTTTCCGGTTCGGGACAGCCCTGGACAAGCGTTGCCTGCTCTCCATGCCAGTGCCCGCCCGCTCTCGGAGGGGGCATCCACCGTCCGAGCCGGGCCACCAGTGAACATCTCCCCGCCCTATTGGCCCACGAAACACGTTCCCCTGGCGTGAGGGTGGATAAGTAGAAGGCCATGGAACGAGCGGAGAGTACGCGAGGGCAGGCTCCTCGCCTGGGTGCCTGGGTGGAGCCGGGGGCGGGAGTGCGGTGGCGCGTCTGGGCACCGGGACACCGCGAGGTACAGGTGGTGCTGTACGGACGGGACGGCCAGCAGCCGGGCACCCCTCTGCCCATGGTGGACGAGGGAGGAGGCTTCTTCTCCGCGACCCTCGCCGGCGAGGGCCCGGGCGTGCGCTACAAGCTGAAGGTGGACGGAGAGGGGCCCTTCCCGGACCCCTGGAGCCGTTCACAACCGGACGGTGTGCACGGCCCCTCCGAGGTGGTGGTGCCGGACTTCGCCTGGACGGACGCCGCGTGGAAGGGGCCGGACCCCGAGGCCCAGGTCCTCTACGAGGTGCACGTGGGCACCGCCACGCCCGAGGGCACCTTCGAGGCCCTCATCCCCCGGTTGCGCTCCCTCAAGGAGCTGGGCGTCACCACGCTGGAGCTGATGCCGCTGGCCAGCTTCCCGGGCGTGCGCAACTGGGGCTACGACGGGGTGGACCTGTTCGCCCCGCTCGCCGCGTATGGCGGTCCCCAGGGCCTGCGGCGCCTCGTGGACGCCGCGCACGCCGAGGGGCTCGCGGTGCTCATCGACGCCGTCTACAACCACTTCGGGCCGGACGGGAACTACCTGCGCTGCTACTCGCCGCACTACTTCACCGGCCGCCACCACACGCCCTGGGGTGATGCCGTCAACTACGACGGCGAGGGCGCCGCGGTGGTGCGCCAGCTGGTGCTCTCCAACGTGGAGATGTGGATCCGCGACTACCACGCGGACGGGCTGCGCCTGGACGCGGCCCACGCCATCCTCGACGACGGCTCGCCGCACCTGCTCACGGAGATCTCCGAGCGCGCCCGGGCCTCGGCTCCCGGCCGCCGGGTGGTCGTCATCGCCGAGGACGATCGCAACGACACGCGCCTGGTGCGCTCCAAGGACAAGGGGGGCTACGGGCTGGACGGCGTCTGGGCGGATGACTTCCACCACCAGATGCGCCGCGCCTTCGCGGGGGACCACGAGGGGTACTACGCCGACTACACCGGCGGCATGGAGGACCTGGCCCGCACGCTGCGCCAGGGCTGGTTCTACGAGGGGCAGGTGTCCCAGGTGCACGGCCGCGTGCGGGGCACGCCCGCGCGGGAGGCGCAGCCCTGGCAGCTCGTGCACTGCATCCAGAACCATGACCAGGTGGGCAACCGGGCGCATGGCGAGCGGCTGGGCGCGGATGTCTCCCCGGCCGCCTTCCGCGCCATGAGCGCGCTGCTGCTGTTGTCGCCCTACACGCCGCTGCTCTTCATGGGGCAGGAGTGGAACGCGAGCACGCCCTTCCTCTACTTCACGGACCACCACGCCGAGCTGGGCAGGCTGGTGACGGAGGGGCGGCGCAAGGAGTTCGCCGGCTTCACCCGCTTCTCGGGCGACACGGTGCCGGATCCGCAGGCCGTGGAGACCTTCACGCGCTCGAGGCTCGACTGGAGCGAGGCGCGGAAGCCGGAGCACGCCGGGGTGCTCGCCCTCTACCGCGAGCTGCTGCGCCTGCGCGCCACGGACCCGTGTCTGAAGCACAACCGCCGGGACCGCTTCGACGCGCGGCCCCTGGGTGAGCACGGCCTGGTGCTCGAGCGCCGCGGCCCGAAGGGCGCGCTCCAGGTCCTCCTCAATGTGCGGGGGACGTTGGAGCACCGGCTGCCCGAGCGCGCTCCCGAGCACGTCCAGCTCGTGCTCTGGACCGAAGCACCCCGCTTCGGCGGCACCACACACGAGGCGCCGCTGCGAAGCGGGGGAGTGCGGCTCGAGGGACCCTCGGCCGTGGTGGTGCGGCTCACGGACTGAGTCCCCCGGAAGCCGGGGCGGTGTGCATCAGAACGCGCCGCCCAGCTGGAGACCGAAGTTGACGATGTTGCCGTCCTGCGCCAGTCCCAGGTCCTCGCCGCCCACCAGCCGGTAGGTGGCGCGCGCGCCGGCGGTGACGCCGCCGAACTTGTAGTCCACGCCCGCGGCCAACGGCACCTCGGTGACGACGTCGTTGTCGAAGAGGACCTCCGCGTCCTCGCTCGGGTTGAGCAAGCTCACGCCGAAGCCCGCGCCGACGAAGGGCCGCAGGTTGCCATTGGCGCCCAGCTCCGGGCCCACCTTGGCCAGCGCGCCCACGTTGTGCCGCCACAGGCCGCCGTTGATGTCCTCGAACGGGTTGCGCGAGCCCTCGTAGCCGAGCTCCAGGCCCACCAACGGCAGCGGCCGCGAGTTGGCCTGCAAGCCGAGGAATCCGCCCGGGCCCGTGTCGTCACCGATGTCACCGGTGTACGTGTTCAAGCCGCCCGTCACGGAGACGTTGAAGTCATTGAGGACGCCTCCGCTCCCGCCGCGGCCCGAGTCGTAGATGCGCTCGCCCCGGCTGGTGTCGTCGTCCGGGATGTAGTCGTCCTGGGCGAACGCGGGCACGGCCAGCAGCACGGACGCGGCGAACGCGCCGAGCCCCCATTTCGTCTTGAAGCTCATGGTGTTGCCTCCCTGTTCACCCCCCACGCATGCCGGGGGGGTCTGTCGAAAACTGGGCGTGAGCCCCGAGGACTGGAAGCGCACCCTCCGCATGCGTCCCCGCCACACCTCCCCTCCAGGCGGCCAGCGCGGCGCTCCCGGGCCCGGCTGGGGGTGGGCACGCGGAAGGTGACTTGCTATACCCGTCTGTCCCCGCCGACCTGTCAGGTCGTCAGGCAAGCAGCCGCCCGGTTTGGAGGTCCATCCGCCCGATGTGACCTCATGGGGAGGGTTGCGCTCGTAACTCCTTGAAAATCCTCAGAAATCTGAGGGAATTGATTCTGGGATCGAGTGTTTGGAGCCCAACACACGGGATGGGGTGCACGGGAAATTCCCCCGGCCGCGCCCAATCCCCTCACCACGAAGGAAGCGACACAGTGAATCGATCCTCTACCCGCGGCATGCGGCTGTCCGCCTTCGGACTCGTCTCCGTCCTCGCCCTCTCCGCCACTCCGGCGCTGGCGGCCGGCGGCTTCGTCTCCGCCTCCGCGAGTGCGAATGATGGCAACTTGCCTGGCAATGCCATCGACGGGAACCTGTCTACCCGCTGGTCCGCGGATGGCCGTGGCCAGTTCCTCACGGCGGACATGGGCTCCGTGCTGTCCCTCACCGCGCTCGACATCGCCTGGTACCGCGGCAATGAGCGCGCCAGCAACTTCGTCATCTCGACGTCCACCGATGGCACCACCTACTCGACGGCCTTCTCGGGCACCTCCTCCGGGAAGACGGCCGCCCTCGAGCGCTACACCTTCGCGGCCCGCAATGCCCGCTATGTGCGCGTGACGGTGAATGGCAACACGTTGAACACCTGGGCGAGCATCTCGGAGGTGGCCGCCATCACCGGCACCACCACGCCCACGCCCACGCCCACGCCAGGCACGGACGTCTTCGGCGTGAAGATGATCTACCCGACGAAGGCGGGCGGCGAGACGTGGTTCCTCAAGGACGACGCGCTGAAGGACACGCGCTTCGATCCGCAGGACCCCATCACCCGCAACGCGGATGGCTCCTGGAAGATGAAGAGCACCCAGGTGCGCATGCACGCGCTCACCTCCACGGGCTACGACTCGAAGAAGATCCCCACGTATGACCGGGACGTGCTGGCGGGCCGGGGCTACATGCAGGCCGCCAACGACTGGAAGAACGTGGAGATGACGGGCTTCATCAAGGTGAACGCCGCCAGCGACATGAGCGACAACTTCGCCTGGTACGCGCGCGGTGGCCGCCACACCGACTCGCTGGCCTGCGAGGGCTCCTCGTACAAGGGCAGCCTGCACTACGACGGCCGCGTGCGCTGGCAGAAGGAGTCCTGGCACGTGAGCTACGACCAGACGGCCTACAAGCCGGGCACCAGCTCGCTCAAGGGCCGCTGGGTGGGCTTCAAGTCCATCATGAAGAACGTCACCTCCAACGGGAAGCCCGCGGTGAAGCTGGAGCTGTGGCTCAACGAGAACGCGGACAAGGTGACGTGGAAGCAGGTCTACGACATCACGGACTCCGGCCAGATTGGCGGAGACGCCACCCACTGCGGCGGCGCCGTGGACGCCATGCCCATCACCTGGGGCGGCCCGCTGGCCACGTTCCGCTGGGACAGCGCCTCGGACGTGGACTTCAAGTGGCTGAGCGTGCGTGAGATCGCCGAGTAGCCATCGCCTCGCCCTCCAGGGGTGAAGCACGGGCGCGGGGAGGAAGGCTCCCCGCGCCTTTTTCATGTCCGGCGCGGGGTGGGGCGTCTATACCGGCCCCATGGAAGCACTCGAGCGTCTGTTCCACATTCGTGAGCGGGGCTCGTCCGTGGGGACGGAGCTGCGCGCGGGCCTGGTGACGTTCCTGACCATGGCGTACATCCTGCTGGTCAACCCGCAGATTCTGTCGGAAGCGGGGATGCCGGCGGCGGACGTGACGGTGGCCACGGCGCTGGGCGCGGCGTTCGGCACGCTGCTGATGGGGCTGTACGCCAACTTCCCCTTCGCGCTGGCGCCGGGCATGGGGCTCAACGCCTACTTCACCTACGGCGTGGTGAAGGGCCTGGGCGTGGACTGGCGCTTCGCGCTGACGGCGGTGTTCGTCGAGGGCCTGCTCTTCATCGTGCTGTCCTACGGCGGCATCCGCACGCTCATCCTCCGGGCCATTCCGCCGCCCATCAAGCTGGCCACCACCACGGGCATCGGGCTGTTCCTGGCGCTCATCGGCTTGCGCAACGCGGGGCTGGTGGTGGACAGCCCGGCCACGCTGGTGCAGCTGGGCGTGCTGCGCGCGCCGGGGCCGCTGCTGGCGCTGGCGGGCCTGGTCATCATCGGCGTGCTGTCCTCGCGCAAGGTGCGGGGCGCGCTGTTGATGGGAATCGCCGGGGTGGCGGCGGCGGCGTGGGGGCTGGGACTGGCGAAGGCGCCGGCCACGTGGGTGAGCGTGCCCTCGCTGCCCCGCGAGACGTTCTGGGCGTTCGACTTCTCGCAGGTGCTGACGGGGAAGTTCCTCACGGTGATGCTGGCGTTCCTGTTCGTGGACGTGTTCGACACGGCGGGCACGCTGCTGGGCGTGGGGCGCATCGGCGGCTTCCTGAAGCCCGACGGAGAGCTGCCGGGCGCGGGCCGGGGCTTCATGGCGGACGCGGTGGGCACGGTGGCGGGCGCGGTGTTCGGGACGAGCACGGTGACGTGCTACATCGAGTCGGCGGCGGGCGTGGAGGAGGGCGGGCGCACGGGGCTGACGGCGGTGGTGGTGTCGGGGCTCTTCCTGCTGTCGCTCTTCTTCGTGCCCACGCTGGCGGCCATTCCCCCGGTGGCCACGGCGCCGGTGCTGGTGGTGGTGGGCGCGCTGATGATGAGCGGGGCGCGCGAGCTGGAGTGGAACCGGATGGATGACGCGCTGCCGGCGTTCCTCACCATCGCGCTGATGCCCTTCACGTACTCCATCGCCAACGGCATCAGCGCGGGCATCGTGTCGTACGCGGCGCTCAAGCTGCTGTCGGGGCGCCCGCGCGAGGCGCACCCGGTGGTGTACGTGCTGGCGGCGCTGCTGGTGCTCCACTACGCCACCAGCGGCGGTGCCTGATTCCGAGGGGTTGGAGCCCGGGAATGGATGTCCCGCCTCCCGGGTTCCCTCCCCAGCCGCCAGTCACGGGCGCCACTTTTCGGAGACATTCGGAGGGGGGGCCCTAGGCACGCGCCTGAAAACGTGACACACGGCAATGGCTGCCCCTCACTGGGGTGCGGCCTCCGGCTCAACTCATTGAGGCCGGACAAGAAAGAAGACGAGTAATGGCAACTGGTACCGTGAAGTGGTTCAACGACGCGAAGGGCTTCGGATTCATCACGCAGGACGGCGGGGGCGAGGACCTCTTCTGCCACCACAGCGCGATCCAGTCCGATGGCTTCCGCTCCCTGCAGGAAGGGCAGAAGGTCCAGTTCGACGTCGCCCGCGGCCCCAAGGGCCTGCAGGCGCAGAACGTCCGCCCCAACTAAGACGCGCCGTCAGGACCGGCACCGGGCCTGGTCTCCTTCGCGAGGCCGGGCCCTTTTCATTGCGAGCACGAGGAGTGGCATCTCCCATCCCTGGTGCTTAACTTGAATGCTCCCGCTGGCGGCACCTTCTGTGTCCGGTGGGGCGCTTCAAGGCATTTCAACACCCTGTAGGCATGGGCCCGCTCCCGGCAAGGGGACGGGCCTGGCTCTCACCTGGGAGACCCATGACGGTCACATTCATCAAGCGTCAAAAAGAGCGCGCGCGTCAGCAGCGCAATCAGGACAAGCAGGTCAAGCGCGAGGAGCGCAAGCGCGAGAAGGCCGATCGCCCCGACCGCGTGGTGGGCGGAGCGGATCCGGACATCGCGCACATCATCCCGGGCCCCCAGCCGCCGCTGGACATGTGAGCCCTCGCTCGCCCGCCAGGGGGACACCTCTCCGGAGACTTCCGGACGGTGTCCCCTTTTCTATTCCGGGGTGCCCTTTCCGACGAGCTCGACCTTGAGCCCCCCGGGCACGATGGCCATCCGGTGCTCGGCGGAGGAGTGCTGGGAGCCCCGCATCTTGAGCACCGACATGGTCCGCTCCAGGCCCTCCGGCTTGCGCGCGTAATCCATCACCAGGATCGCATCGGGAATCGTGGACAGGTAGGGCGCCGCGGCGTCGTCCCGCACGAAGGTGCCGATGGTCTGGGTGAGCAGGGCGCTGCGGCTGTGCTCGCGGATGAGCGAGGACAGGCCGATCATGAACTGCCGGAAGCCCCGCTCCGAGGTGGAGTGCTCGATGGAGGAGATGCTGTCCACGACGATGAGCGAGGGTTTGAAGTTCGCCAGCCCCGCGCGCAGCTCCACCAGCAGATCCTCCGGGCTGGTCGCTTCCGGGTAGCGGCACTCCACCTTGAGGTTGCCCGAGGCCTCGAGCTCCTTCAGGGGCAGGCCCACCTTGGCGAAGTTGCGCATCAGGATGGGCCTGGTCTCCTCGAAGCCGTAGTAGATGACGCG
The DNA here is from genome assembly GCF_057119385.1 of Archangium sp. Lineage (NCBI taxonomy): Bacteria > Pseudomonadati > Myxococcota > Myxococcia > Myxococcales > Archangiaceae > Archangium > Archangium sp. The sequence continues at coordinate 12,272 of NZ_DBNGVP010000125.1, forward strand.
CTCGCCGCGCAGCGCACCGGCCCGGGCGTACATGCCGCAGAGCGTCGTCTTGCCGCTGCCCGAGGGCCCGCGCACCAGCACGATGGAGTCGCGCAGCCACCCGCCCTGCGTCATCTCGTCCAGCCCCTTCACGCCGCTGGGCAAGCGCTCGTCCTCGTTCAGCTCCTCGCTCTGCCGCGCATCCAGCGGGAAGACGGTGAGCCCCTGCATCGTCATGGTGCAGGGGTACTCGCCCTTGTAGTGCGGACTGCGCCGGTACTTGTGCACCTCGATGGAGCGGCGGCGGCGCTCCCCATCCACGAGGTTGCGCAGCATGAGGACCGTGTCACAGACGAAGTCCTCCACGCCCAGCGTGGTGAGCTGCCCGTAGTCCGAAGGAGACTCCGCCGTCAGGAGGGAGGTGAGCCCCAGCTGCCGGAAGGCCGAGACGAGCCGGAAGAACTGGCTGCGCAGGTTGGCCTCGGTGGGCTTGGGGCTGAAGAGGGCCGTCACCGAGTCCAGCACCACCCCGGTGGCCCCGCTCTTCTTCACCAACTCGCCGACGAGGTGGACGAGCCCCTCCACGTCGAAGTTCCCGCTGACGTGCGTGGGCCCCTCCATGGGCCGCGTGAGGTCGGTGATGAGCACCTTCCCGTCCTTCACCAGGTCGGCCAGTCCGAAGCCGAGGGTGTCGGCGGTGGAGAGGAGATCCTCGCCCGTCTCCTCGATGGTGACGATGATCGTCTTGATGCCCGAGCGGGCCAGGTTGCAGGCGATCTGCAGGGACAGGATGCTCTTGCCCGCGCCGCTCCTGCCGGTGATGAGCGTCGCCCGCCCCTTGGGGATACCGCCATACGTGATGACGTCGAGCCCCGGGACTCCCGAGGGCAGCTTCTGGATGGTGCTCATTCCCTCCGCTCTACCCCGGAATGCTCCAGCAAGTCCTCGATGAGTGAGGTGTCTTCCAGGTCGCCCACCACCCAGGTTCGCGGCAGGGGGCGGTGCTGGACCAGGGTCGGCGTGAGCAGGATGTGGTCCTCCTCGGCCGATGCGGGCCTGCCCTGGGCCAGATCGACGACCTGGAAGTCCACCTGGGTGGAGTCGTATCGGGCGAGCAGGCCCTTCATCTGCCGGAGCGCGCGCAGCGACGCGGGGGAGGGACCCGCGGTGTAGAGCACCAGCTCGATGCGTGCCGTGGCTCTCTCCTGCGGAGCGGAAGGTGGGGAGACCCGGTGCGGGGGTTGTCCGGGCTCGGGTCCCAGCAGCTTCAGCACCTGGGCCACGATGTGGTCCGTGCCCCGCTCCTTGGCGATGATCTTCAGGTCCGCGGCGTCCTTCACGTCCGGACTGCCCGTGAAGATCAGGACCTCCGTGTCTCGCAGCAACCCGGCGGCAGTGGCCTGCTTCAGCATCCACGTCCCCGTCCCGTCCGGCATGTTGTAGTCGCTGATGACCAGCTGGAACCGGCGCTGCTTCAGCAGGGCCAGCCCCTCGTGTGCCCCTCCCGCGGTGGTGACGGAGAACCCCGCGAGCTCGAGCGCCCGCTCGAGGAGGTAGCGGGCGACCTCGTCATCATCCACGCACAGCACTTCTCGGCTCATGAGACAGGGATGATACCCGGACCGCTTCACGTGGAGTCCGGCAACTGGTGCGGACCCGTCGCTTGCTGTTCATCCGTGGGCGGTGTTAGGGCTGCCCGGCATGGGTGAGCTCCACGCGGCGTCCCGGTATATCGGTCTCCTCTCGCTGTCCGCGGCCCTCCTGGAAGCGCTGATGCTGAAGTTCGTCTTCAAGCGCTCGTACGACTGGCGCTCGGGCCTGGCCTCCATCGCGGTGGCGTTGATCCGCTCCGTCAACCTGTTCGTTCCCGTGGCGCTCGCGCTGCCGGGGGCGTACTGGCTCCAGAAGCACCGGCTCTTCGATGCCACGAGCCTGGGCGTGGGCTCGTGGGTCATCCTGTTCTTCGGCGTGGAGTTCCTCTACTACTGGTACCACCGGCTGGGGCACCGCACGCGCTGGTTCTGGCTCTCGCACGCGGTGCACCACACGCCCAACGAGCTCAACCTCACCACGGTGGCCCGGCTCGGCTGGACGAGCAAGATCACCGGCGCCTACGCCATCTTCGCGCCGCTGGCGCTGCTCGGCTTCTCGCCCGAGTCCATCCTCACCGCGTACAGCCTGAACCTGTCCTACCAGTTCTGGATCCACGCGGACTGGTTCCCCAAGCTGGGCCCGCTCGAGGGCATCCTCAACACGCCGTCGGCGCACCGCGTCCACCACGCGGCGAACCTCGAGTACCTGGATGCCAACTACGGCGGCGTGCTCCTCCTCTTCGACCGGCTGTTCGGCACCTATACCCCCGAGCGCGAGGACCTGCCGTGCCGGTACGGGCTGGTGCATCCGCTGCACACGTACAACCCGTTCAAGATCGCCCTGCATCAGTTCGGTCCGTTCCTGAAGGACCTGTGGAGTGCACGGAGCGCGCGCGAGGTGTTCGGCTACTTCTTCGCGCCGCCGGGCTGGCGGCCGGATGGCACGGGCGAGACCACCGAGGACATGCGGCGCAGGGCCGCGGCCGGGAAGCAGCAGGTGGTGGTGACCCAGGAGCCCGCGCCAGCGACCGCCGCGTAGCATTGGGGTAAGACGGGGGGCAGGAGGGGATTTCCATGCCGGAGAGCATCGATCTCAGCTCATGGCGTACGGGAGCGGAGGTCCACGAGTTGGAATGGCGCCAGGGCCGCTGGTCGCCCGCCACGGATGTGTCCGAGACGCCCGAGCAGCTCCTGTTCGAGGTGGAACTGCCAGGCCTGAATCAGCGGGACATCGAGCTGACCTTCGCCGGCACGCATCTCGTGCTCGAGGGGGTCCGCAATCCCCCCGCGGTGGAGGGACGGCTGCTGGTGGCGGAGCGCCAGTTCGGCCCCTTCAAGCGGGAGCTGCTCCTTCCCCGGGAGCTCGCGGAGGAGCCCGATGCGGGCTACCGCGACGGAGTCCTCACCATCCGCTTCCCGAAGCGAGGGCGCCCGGAGGGGATGGACACGGAGTCCCTGCCGGAGCCGGGACAGTGGCCGCCCATCGACGTGCTGGATACCGGGAGCGGGTTGATGCTGCTGGCGGACCTGCCGGGCGTTCCCCAGGCGGCGATCGACATGCGCTTCGAGGGGCGGACGCTGAGCCTGCGCGGGCGGCGGGAGGTGGAGACGCTGCTCCGGCGCTACCTCCAGTCCGGGCGGCGCGCGGGCGCTTTCTCCCGCTCCATCCTGCTGCCCGAGGGGATGGACGGCGAGCGCATCGAGGCCTCCTTCAAGGAGGGCGTGCTGTCCGTGACGCTGCCGGCGGGCGGGGCCACCGCGCGTCCCCGGAAGATGCTCGGGCGTTCCACCCGGCCTCCTCCCCAGGACCCGCTGCAGCAGCTCCGCGGAGAGCTGGAGGAGCTTCGCGCGCAGCACCAGTCCCTGCGCAACGAGATGGATGGCTTCTGGCTGGCGCTCGGGTGCGGGTTGCGGATCGCGCAGCTGCCCCTCCACCAGCATCTCCCGGTGGAGGTCTCCCTGCGCGACGGGGAGCCCGCCGTGCAGCGGCAGGTGATGGAGGCGGTGCGGCGGTTCGTGGAGTTCGCCGGCTTCGACGTCTGGCGGGAGTACCCCTCCGAGGGCGGGCCCTTCCTGGAGCGGTGGCAGGTGCGCACGCGCCGCAAGGAGAGCCAGCTCGAGCTCCAGCAGCGGGTGCTCCGCATGCAGGAGACGCTGGAGCTGGCCCGCTGGGGCGCGACGCAGGCGCAGGAGCCCCGGCCCGAGGACTTCCAGAACGCCGGGCATCAACAGCTCCCGGGGGAGGCCGCCGAGGCCTGGGCGGAGACCGTCTTCACGCTCGCCCAGGCCCTGCGCACGGCCGCCGCCGGGGCCTCGCTCCTGCTGGGCACGCTGTCCCTGGAGAAGCAGGAGATGGCCATGAACCTGCGCGCCCTGGGCGAGGAGGAGCTGTCCTCCCGCCTCAGGAGCTGGGCCGCGGCGGACTGAGGGCCCGCCGCCTACGCCTTGCGGAGGCCCACGACCTCCCCGTAGCCGCCGGGGATGAAGAACTCGTGGGTGTTCATGCCCATGATGCGCAGCGCGGTGGTGACGGCGTCCGCGGCCCTGGGCACGCGCTTCGAGGCCTGGCCGTTCTCCTCGATGATGTCCACCGGCACGCCGAGCCCGCGCGGGGTGTACGAGCCCACCTGCCGGTTGGCCGCCACGTTTCCACCCGCGAACATGACCGAGGTGTACGGGTGGTGGTCATCCGGCAGCGAGTAGCTGCCGTCGCTCGAGCGCGAGGCCCAGCTGCGGCCGAACTCGCTCATCACCAGCACGAGCGTGTCATCGAGCAGCGTCTTGCCCGGCTTGCCGGGAGCGGGCGCGGCCTTGAGCTCGCCGAGGAAGCGCGCGACGCAGTCCATGAGCCCGCGGCCGTGCGCGCAGCTGTAGCCGTGGCCGAAGCCGTTGTGCGTGTCGAAGTCGAGCTGCAGCGAGACGTGCACCGAGGTGCAGAGGTCCGACTTGAGCAGGCGCAACGCCAGGTCCATGCGCGGGTCCAGCCCGGTGAGGTGGAAGTTCGCCAGGCCGAACGAGTACGTGAAGGACTGGTTGGAGAGGTAGCTCGACATGTACGCGGGACGGTTGGCCGTCAGCGTGTCGATGCCCTTGGTGTTCTCCAACACGGACACCACGTCCGTCGCGAGCACGCGCGAGACGGACGCCAGCGAGCCATGCAGGCCCTCGAGGTAGTTGTCCACCTTCGCCGTCGAGCGGCCCATCATCCCCGGGGTGCGCGAGAGCGAGAAGCGCTCGATGATGTTCGTCTTCAGGGTGGCGCCGGTGGGCTGGCCGCGCGCGTCCACCTCGGCCGTCGCGGTGCGCGCATCGAGCCCCGTCCACCAGGGGTTGTCCGTGGGCTTCGAGGAGAGCTGCGGCTTGAGCGCCTGGATGGACGGAACGCGCACGGGTGAGGCGTGCGAGGGCAGTCCCATTCCAATGGGCGTGCCGCGCTCACCCGAGACGACCACGAAGGGCAGGGGCCGGCTCTCGCGGTACCTCTCGTACAGGTGGTTGGCGATGACGGAATGAACGGCGGGCGCCCGGTAGTCCGCCCCGGCGACACCGCTCATCGAGGCGATGAAGGCACTCGAGTGGTCGTTGCTGCCCTGGTCGATGCCGTGCAGCACGCTCACCTGCTCGTGCAGCGCGTAGTGCTGGAAGCCATACATGAGCGGGCTGTAGCCGCCGCGCGCGCCGGGGTTGGCGGGGTTCCACGACTGCCAGGTGCGCAGCGGCTTGTAGGGACCGTTGGCGGGCGCGAGGTTCACCACCTTGCTGGCGTCGAAGAAGACGGGCTCGCCGCTGTAGGTGGAGGGCGTGGGGACGGAGAGCGGAATGTCCGCGTCGTCCATCGGGGTGAAGTAGTACGCCGGCCGGTAGCCGCCCGGGATGTAGAGAACCACGAGCCGGGAGGGGACGTCGGTGTCCGCGGCGTGCGCGGCACTCGAGCCGAGCAGCCCCGCGCGCTCCAGGAGCGCGAACTGTCCCGCCCCGAGGGCCCACTTGAGCAGGGTGCGACGAGAAGTGGTCGTCATGGTGTCCTCGGTTCAGTAGGTGAGCCACAGCGGGTGACGGATGAGCGCCGCGCAGACGCCAATCCAGCCCAGGCGCGGGCTCTGCGCCTCGAGCGGGAGATAGACCTGCTCGAACAGCTGCCTGGCTTCCGCTTCCGAGGGCGGTTGTCCGAGCATGCGCAGGTAGAGCGCGCGCAGGTTCTTCTGCACGGCGTCCGGGTTCTTCGCGGTGGTGTCGGTGAGCGTCACGTAGCGCAGCACGGCCGTGTTGCCCTTCTTGTCCACCGCGCGCGCGCACCACGCCTGGGACATCTGCACCAGCGTCTGCGCGGCGGAGGGTCCGAAGCCCACGTCCTTCTTGCGGTACACGAGCGAGTTGCCGCCACCGAGCGCGTCGTACCGCTCGACGCTCCGGGAGTCGGAGACGTACTCGTTCGAGATGCCGGGGGACCAATCCCCGGGCCACACGAAGAGCTTGCCGCCATTCACCACGTACGCCTTGTTGCGCCAGTTGGGATCCGTGGTGCTGACGAAGTCCTCGAGCGTGAGCCCGAGCTGATCCATCAGGCTCACCACCATCTCCTCGGCGGAGAGCCAGCGGACGGAGAACGCCTGCGGATCCGCGACCTCCAGCCGCTCGGGCGGAGGAGGCAGCTCGCGAATCCAGGTCTTCACCTGGTCGATGGTCAGCGTGACGTGGCCGCTGGCGACCATCTCGTCGTAGCGCTGGCCCAGCGGCATCTGGCGGTAGCTTCCGGAGGCGGTGGCCTCGAGCAGCTGCACCAGCAGGCTGTTCTCGGGGTCTCCGCGCTTCACGTACCGCTCGTCGTACACGAGCCCGTTCTCGAAGGCGGTGAGCGAGGCGAAGAACGGCTTGTTGCCGGTGAGGTGGCAGCCCTCACACGCGGGCGCGAGCCCGAGCCGGATCTCATCGTTCCTGTTCACGGGGGCGCACGTCCCGCCATCGTCCGGGTTATCGGTGCCGCCCGGTGGTGGTTTCTCGGTGCAGGCCCCCACGGCGAGCGCCAGGGAGAGCAGCGCGGCGGTTCTCGGCATCCAACGCGGCGTACGCATCACAGACCCCTCCGCAGCTCGGGCTGCTCGAAGAGATAGCGGATGAAGGGACGGAGCTTGCGGTCGCGTGCGACGAACTCCTTCGCGAGCTTGTCGATGAAGTGCTTCTCGGAGGCCGGGTTCAGCTCCCGGCCGATGAACATGGCGTACAGCTTGCGCGTGGCGCAGCGGTCGAACTCGCCGGAGCGCACGAGCAGCTTGCCGAAGCCGAGCGGGCCCATGGTGCCGTCGCCGTGCATGCCGAGCAGCGTGTACGACTCGGGCATCGTGTCGAGCAGCACCGCCTCCGGATTGGCGGCGATCTGCTCGGGGGTGACGGGGGTGAGCACGGTGTTGGGAAGGAACGCGTTCCTCCACCGGTAGCCCGGGGAGGAGCCGTTGTGCGGATACTTGCCGGACAGCCACTCCTTGGTGATGCGCTGCTTGCCCACGCCCGGCATGAAGGGCCACGGGACGTAGTAGCTCGTGAACGGGGTGAAGTCCCACCGCTTGAAGGCGATGGCCGCGGGGTCGAGCGTCTTGTGGCAGTGCAGGCACGTTCCGCCGGTCGCGGGGTCCGTCTCGTACGGCGGGAAGTGCACGTCCGCGGGAGGCGGCGAGAAGCTCTGGCAGGCGAACATCTCGAGGAAGCGGGCGGCCCGGACGCGCTCGCGCGGGAACGAGGACAGCGCGCCCATCATGGTGGTTGGAGCCGGCCTTGCCGAGCACCTCGACGGTGGTTCCCGGGGCCCACCAGGGCTCGACCGAGTGCACCTCGGCCACGGCGGGATTGCCGTCCGGGTCCTGGTCGTTGCACAGCTTGCTCGGGGCCTTCGAGTCGTTCACGTGGTAGTACGCACCCGGGTGCAGGGTGTTGCCGGCGCACTTGTGGAGGTGGCCGGACATGTCACCCTGGTACGCGTCGCCGGAAGCACCGGTGGTGTACGCGCCCACCGCGAGCCACTCGTGCCCGAAGCGCAGCATGCGCTCGTAGAACTTCGGCGAGGCCAGTGCGTCCTCGAGCGTCGAGCTCAGGAGGGCCTCGCGCGCCTCGGGCGTGGCCGCGGACATCATCGCTTCGTATTGCTCGAGGGTCGGCGTGGTGCCGGTGAGCCCGAGCAGGATGCGCCGCATGAGCCGCGTGTCGCTCATCCGGTCATTGGGGGGTTCGACCTCTGTTGGAGCCTCGGGGCCGCATTGCTGGGCGTGCGCCTGGGTTCCGGCAATGCCTGAGATCGCGAACATCACGGCCATCATGGCCGCGCGCTTCGAGTGCAAATGCCAGTGCATGCTTCGACCCTAATGGTGTCGATATTTGCGAGTAAATAAGGGTTTCCGGGTATGCGGGTCGAGGAAGGCCGCGAGGGCACGCGGACCCGGTGCGCTCGGCCGTGCGCGGTATCACGTGTCGAGAAACCACGAGTCCTCTGGGAGAGGGGACTCAGCGCAGCAGGACCTGCTCGATGTGGGCCGCGAGCGAGCTGGGGTGGAGCTTGCCGGGGGACTCCGCCACCAGCTTCCCCTTGTCATCGAGCAGGGCGAGATACGGGATGTTGTTCGGGTACGTCCCTCCGAAGTCATCCACCACGCGCGCGAGGCTCTCGGGCTCATGGGGCGCGGCGCGCAGGGGCGTGAACACGGGGGGCGACCGCTGCAGATACCGGACGAGCTCGGACTCATCCGTGTCGAGCGAGAGGCCCACCACCTCCAGGCCCTGTTCACGGTAGTTGAGGGCCACCGCGTTCACGGTGGGGAACATCTTCCGGCAGGACGAGCACGACGAGGCGTAGACGAAGACGAGCGTGGCCTTGTTCCCCGTGCGCGTCCGCTCCAGCAGCGCGTCCACCTCCACGGTCTCGACGCGGCCGTTGAAGCCCGGAAGCTCGCGAGGTTTCTCCTCCTCGCTGGCGTCACCCGCGCTGGCCACCTTCAGCCCCGCGATCCCGGCGAGGTCGTCCGCCACCTTGGACTTCATCGCCTCCTGCTCCGTCAGGACACGCTGCCGCTCCTGGGCGATGCGCGCGAGCAGCCGGGAGGCCGCCTCCGCATCCATGCTCTGGGGAGGCACCCGGTGCAGCAGCTCCTCGATCGTCGTCATCTCCGGGTCGACATAGGCCAGGTCCGACTTCGTGGCCGTCAGCCGCCCGAAGGCGAGGTAGGCCTGGGTGTACTCCTCGGAGGGCTTCCTCTTCGTGCCGCAGGCGAGGCCCGTCATCAACAGCAGGCACGCGAGCAGCGAACGGGAGCGGAGCGATGGAGACATGTCTCCCCCAGTCTAGCGCGCGTTGGGGAAGGTCTCGAAGGGCCAGGGAGTCGCCCCGGGGCTGGCGAGCCACAGGTGCGGGGAAGCCGGGGAGCACCTCGGCCACCCGGTCGTCGTAGCGGAGCCTGCCCTCCTCGACGAGCCGCAGGATGGCCATGGCCGTGAACTGCTTGACCCCCTCCATACCTCACACCGTCCCGGCACACCGTCCCTCACCCGGAGGGACAGGGGCGGGTCAACGGCCCATCTTGATGTCCAGCGCGGGGTTGCGGCGTGGCGGCTTCTGCGCCGAGACCTTCGGGGTGAGCTTCACCGAGAACCCGGGCGCGTCGTCGGCGGACACCCAGCGCTCCGCCGTCTCGTAGTTGTCCAGCTTCAGCGCCACCTTCACCGGCTGCGCGGGGAGCGGCAGCTCCATCGGCGTCGGGCCGTACTGCTTCCCATCCACCTCCACCAACGCGCCCGCCGGCTCCGAGAGCACCTTCAGCAGCTTCGCGGGCGGGGGCTCCTCCTGCGCGGTCTGCCCGGTGGAGGGCGGCTCGGTCCGCGTCCGCACCACCGGGGCGGGCTCCGTCACCGGCTGCACCTCGGCCGGCTGCTGGCGCAACATGACGATCGCCGCCCCCGCGCACACCAGCAGCGTGCCCACGCTGGCCAGGAGGGCCACCCGCGGGATGCGCCGCTTGGGCTCGGGAACCGGTGGAATCGACAGCGTCTGGGGGCCGCGGCTGTTCGTCAGCGGCCGGGGCGGCGGAACGACGGGCGTTCCCGTCCCCCCCGGGGTGGGAAGCTTCGGGCCCGCGGGCTGATGCGATTGCGAGCGCACGCTGCTGCGCGACGAGTTGGACTTCGAGTCCAGGTCCGCGTCCTCGGCGAGCTGATCCAGGTTGGCGGGATCCGACTCGCGCGTGATGCGCTCGGTGTACAGGTCCCTCAGGTACGCGGACAGGTGCGCGTTGCTGGCCGGCAACCGGTACTGGAGGATGTAGTCCTCGATGGCCAGGCGGAAGGCCCCGCAGTCCGGGAAGCGCCCCTCCGGCGTGGGTGCCAGCGCCCGGAGCACCAGCTCGTCCACGCTCGGCGGCAGCTTCGGGTTGAGCTGCGTGGGCGGCGGCACCTGGCAGTCGCGCACCAGCCGCAGCGTCATCAGGTCCGACTCGCCCTTGAACAGGCGCCGGCCCGTCAGCATCTCCCAGAGCACCACGCCCAGGGCGAACAAGTCACTGCGCCCATCCACCGGCTGGCCGTTGGCCTGCTCGGGAGACATGTACGGGTACTTGCCCTTGAGCACCCCGGTGGCCGTGTTGGACGCGCTTCCCGCCGCCTTGGCCACGCCGAAGTCGATGACCTTCACGCCTCCGTCGAAGCCCACCAGGATGTTCTGCGGCGACACGTCCCGGTGCACCAGCTGCAGCGGCTGGCCCTGCGGGTTGCGCGCCTGGTGCGCGTAGTGCAGCCCCGCCGCGGCCTCCGCGATGATGCGCAGCACCAGCCCCACCGGCAGCGGCTTGCCCTGCGCCCGCGCGAACTTCTCCAGCCGGCGCACGTCGTCGCCCTGCACGTACTCCATGGCCAGGCAGTGCCGGCCGTCGATCTCCGTCAGCTCCAGGATGGTGATGAGGTTGGGGTGCGCCAGCCGGGCCACCAGCCGCGCCTCCTCCAGGAACATCGCGAGGAAGTCCTCATCCTCGGCCAGGTGCGGCAGGATGAGCTTGAGGACGACGAGTCTCTCCAGACCCGCGCCTCGCTCCAGCGCCAGGAACACCTGTCCCATCCCGCCGGAGGCAATCTTGCGCAGCAATTGGTACTTGCCGAAGGCAACAGCCATGACGCAACACAATAACCCGGCTTCTGAGAATCAGCGAATGTCCTCGCCGCGACATTCTGTCGCGGGAGCAGGCAGGCAACCGAGCGTTGGCCACTCAGGCTTTCAGTTTGTAGCCAGAGCGTAACGCGGCCCACGCCACGCCCGTGGCCAGCAGGGCGACAGCCACGAGGATGCTGGCGCCCAACAGCGGAGAGAAGCCGCTCTGGCCCAGCATGCCGTAGCGCAGCCCCTCCACCATGTAGACCATGGGGTTGAAGAGGCTGATGTGATTCCAGGGCGAGGGCAGCTCGCGCACCGAGTAGAAGATGCCGCCCAGGAAGGTGAGCGGCAGCATCACGAAGGTGGGGAAGAAGTTGATCTGCTCGAACTTCTCGGCCCACACGGCGGCCAATATCCCCAGCACGCTGAAGGTGTACGAGGACAGCAGCAGGAAGAGGAGCGCGGCGGGGGCGTGCTCCAGGCGGAAGCCGGTGAAGAGCGTGGCCACCGCCCAGGTGAGCCCGCCCACCATCAGCCCGCGCACCATGGCCCCGCCGATGAAGCCGGCCATCAGCTCCAGCGGCCCCAGCGGCGCCACCAGCAGGTCCACCACCGTGCCCTGAATCTTGGTGATGAAGAGCGAGGAGCTGCTGTTGAGGAAGGCGTTGTTGGCCAGGCCCATGAAGACGAGGCCCGGGACGATGAACTGCAGGTAGGGCACGCCCTCCACCTCGTGCACTCGCCCGGAGAGCGAGTAGCCGAAGACGAGGAAGTAGAGCGAGGTGCTGATGAGCGGCGAGAGGACCGTCTGGCCCGGCACGCGCATGAAGCGGCGGACCTCCTTGGCCAGCAGGGACTTCATCCCAATCGTGTTCATGTGGTCGTCGTGGGAAGTCGTGAGGAGTCGGGTGGGGCGCTCAGGCGGCGCCAGCGGCGGCGGGCTTGCCGCGCAGGATGTCGATGAGGATGTCCTCGAGGCGCGAGTGGCGCGTCTCCACGTTCCCCACCGGGAGTCCCTGGGTGTAGAGCGTGCGGAGGATGTCCCCGGCGGGAGCACAGCCCTCGCGCTCGGGGTAGGTGACGGTGCGGCCGTCGGCGGAGAGCGTGGCGCCCGCCTTGCGCACGGACTCGGGCAGCGGCGTGGTGACGGGCTCGGTGAAGGTGACGATGAGGCGCTTCTCGCCCAGCCGGCGCAGCAGCGCCTTCTTTTCCTCCACCAGCAGCAGCTTGCCCTCGTTGATGACGCCCACCCGGTCCGCCAGCTCCTCGGCCTCCTCGAGGTAGTGCGTGGTGAGGACGATGGTGGTGCCCTCGGACGCCAGCTTGCGCACGTAGTTCCACAGGTCCCGGCGCAGCTCCACGTCCACGCCCGCGGTGGGCTCGTCCAGGAAGACGAGCCGCGGCTTGTGCACCAGCGCCTTGGCGATCAGCAGCCGGCGCTTCATGCCGCCCGACAGCGCCCGCGTGAGCGAGTCCGCCTTGTTCCGCAGGTTGAGCGCGGTGAGCACCTCCATCACCCGCGCCTCGTCCCGCTTCTGCCCGTAGTAGCCCTGCTGGATGTAGAGTGACTCGGCCACCGAGAAGAAGGGATCGAAGTTGATCTCCTGCGGCACCAGGCCCACCTCGTAGCGCGGGCGCACCGGGTCGTCGTCCAGGTCGTGCCCGAAGACGAGAATCTTGCCGCTCGTCTTCTTCACCAGCCCGCAGACCGAGCCGATGAGCGTCGTCTTGCCGGCACCGTTGGGGCCGAGCAGGGCGAAGATCTCCCCGGGGCGGATGGTGAGGTTGACGTCGGTGAGGGCCGTGAGCTTGCCGCCGTAGTTCTTGGTGAGGCCGCGGAGCTCGAGCGCGGGTGTGGAGGACATGGTGGAGGACGCCTTTACCACCCCCAGGGCCGCCGGGAAGTCCCGAGCACGTTTCCGTGACGCGGGAGGGGGGAGGGGGGTCCCGGGTGGCGCGGAGCGTCGAGGGGGGGGATCCCGGCTGGAGGGCAGGGGGGCTCGGGAGAGCGGGGGAGGGGAGGACGCGGGGCGCGGCGTGGGCTGTTCTGGGTCGGAAGGGGCGGAACCCCGGGAAACCCGCGTCCTGTATCGCGAGCGGGCGGCCGAGCGCCTTGAGCCCGCCGCGGCTCCCTGGTATCCGCCAGCGTCTACGTCACCGAGTCGGAGGCAGAAAGAGCACGATGGCCCAGAATTTCATCTTCACCATGCAGGACCTGCGCAAGGTCAAGGGCGGCAAGGACATCCTGAAGGGGATCTACCTGTCGTTCTTCCCGGGCGCGAAGATTGGCGTCATCGGTCCCAACGGCTCCGGTAAGTCGACGCTGCTGCGCATCATGGCGGGCGTGGACACGGAGTTCTTCGGCACGGCGAAGCCGGACCCGAGCGCGCGCGTGGGCTACCTGGCGCAGGAGCCGCAGCTGGATCCCACGCTGGACGTGAAGGGCAACGTGGAGCTGGGCCTCAAGCCCATCCGCACGCTGCTGGACCGCTTCAACGAGGTGAGCGCGAAGTTCTCCGAGCCCATGGACGACGCGCAGATGGAGAAGCTGCTGGCCGAGCAGGGCAAGCTGCAGGACGCCATCGACGCGTGCAACGGCTGGGAGCTGGACCGGACCCTGGAGATGGCCATGGACGCGCTGCGTCTGCCGCCCGGGGACGCGGACGTGACGAAGCTGTCCGGCGGTGAGAAGCGCCGCGTGGCGCTGTGCCGGATTCTGTTGGAGAAGCCGGACCTGCTGCTGCTCGACGAGCCCACCAACCACCTGGACGCCGAGAGCGTGGCGTGGCTGGAGCAGGCCCTGAAGGAGTACAAGGGCACCATCGTCTGCATCACGCACGACCGCTACTTCCTGGACAACGCGGCCGAGTGGATCCTGGAGCTGGACCGCGGCGAGGGCGTGCCCTGGAAGGGCAACTACTCGAGCTGGCTGGAGCAGAAGCAGAAGCGGCTGGAGCTGGAGGAGAAGTCGGAGAGCGCGCGGCAGAAGACGCTCAAGCGCGAGCTGGAGTGGGTGCGCGCGTCGCCCAAGGCGCGTCAGGCCAAGAGCAAGGCGCGTATCTCGGCGTACGAGGATCTGCTCAACCAGACGCAGGAGAAGCGAGACCCGACGGGCGAGGTGACGATTCCGCCGGGGCCGCCGCTGCGCGGGCTGGTGGTGGAGGCCAAGGGGCTGCGCAAGGCGTTCGGGGAGCGGCTGCTCATCGACGACCTGAACTTCCGGCTGCCGCCCGGTGGCATCGTGGGAGTGATTGGCCCCAACGGCGCGGGCAAGACGACGCTCTTCCGGATGCTCACGGGCGTGGAGAAGCCGGACGCGGGCGAGCTGCGCGTGGGCGAGAACGTGAAGATGGCGTACGTGGACCAGAGCCGCGACGCGCTGAACGGGGACAAGAGCGTCTTCGAGGAAGTGAGCGGCGGGCTGGACTACATCGACCTGGGCCGTGCGGGGCAGATGCCGAGCCGCGCGTACCTGGCGGGGTTCGCGTTCAAGGGACAGGATCAGCAGAAGCGGGTGAAGGACCTGTCGGGCGGCGAGCGCAACCGGGTGCACCTGGCGAAGATGCTCAAGAGCGGCGGCAACCTGCTGCTGCTGGACGAGCCGACGAACGACCTGGACGTGGAGACGCTGCGGAGCCTGGAGGAGGCGCTGCTGAACTTCGCGGGGTGCGCGGTGGTGATCAGCCACGACCGTTGGTTCCTGGACCGCATCGCCACGCACATCCTGGCGTTCGAGGGAGACAGCCGGGCGTTCTTCTTCGAGGGCAACTTCCAGGACTACGAGGCGGACAAGAAGAAGCGCCTGGGCCCCGAGGCCCTGGAGCCGCACCGCATCCGCTACCGCCCGCTCACGAAGAGCTGAGCGAAGCACGGTGAACCCCTCCCTCTCCCGAGCGGAGAGGGAGTTGACTCGGGGCTCGACCCGGGGCCCGGATACCCTCACCCCGTCCCTCTCCCGGAGGGCGAGGGGAGGTTCACTCCCGGATTCCTCCTCGACGTGGGCCCTGGCCCGGAAGTGGGCGCCGCCCCGGGTCGCGCTATGGTGCCACGCCGAGCAAGAGGCCTCGCCCGAGCCCGTCCATGAACGTCGTCTTCATCTCCCCCCACTTCCCTCCTCAGTTCTTCCACTTCGTCTCCGCCCTGCGTGAGCGCGGCGTCAAGGTCCTGGGCATCGGCGACACCCCCTATGACTCCCTCCGCCATGAGCTCCGGGAGTCCCTCTCCGAGTACTTCTTCACCCCCAACCTCAACGACTACGACGCCCTCCTGCGCGCCACCGGCTACCTCACCTGGCGCCACGGCCGCATCGATCGCATCGAGTCGCTCAACGAGACATGGCTCGAGGTCGAGGCCCGCCTCCGCGAGGACTTCCACGTCCCCGGCCTCCTCCCCGCCGACATCGCCCGCCTGCGCACCAAGATGGGCATGCACGATGTCTTCAAGCAGGCCGGCGTCGCCCACCCCAGTTGCATCCCCGTCAAGGACGCCGCCGGGGTGAAGGCCTTCGCCCAGAACGTCGGCTACCCGCTCGTCCTCAAGCCCGACGTCGGCGTCGGCGCCGCCAGCACCTTCAAGGTCTCCTCCGATGCCGAGGTCGATGCCGCCCTGAAGGAGCCCCTCCCCCACTACGTCGCCCAGGCCTTCGTGCGCGGCGCCATCGTCACCTATGACGGCATCGTGGACCGCGAGGGCCACATCGTCTTCCGCCTCAGCCACGAGTACAGCGATGGCGTCATGGAGGTGGTCCTCGAGCAGCGCGACATCTCCTTCTGGAGCCTCAAGGAGATTCCTCCCGCCCTCGAGACGCTCGGCCGCCGCGCCGTGGCCGCGCTCGGTCTGCGCGAGCGCTGGTTCCACCTCGAGTTCTTCCGCCTCTCCGATGGCAGCTTCGTCGCCCTCGAGGCCAACCTGCGTCCGCCCGGCGGCTTCATGACGGACCA
Source organism: Archangium sp. (assembly GCF_057119385.1). NCBI lineage: Bacteria > Pseudomonadati > Myxococcota > Myxococcia > Myxococcales > Archangiaceae > Archangium > Archangium sp. The sequence continues at coordinate 27,904 of NZ_DBNGVP010000125.1, forward strand.
GATGAACTACGCCTGCGACATGGACGTCTACCGCCTCTGGGCCCGCCTCCTCACCGGCGATGACCTGCGCGACTTCCGCTACACGCCCAAGTACCACGTGTGCCACGTCGCCCGGCGCGCCTCCCGCCGCTACCGCTACTCCCACGCGGAGCTGGTGGCGAAGCTCGGCGACGCGCTCCTGCTCCACCGCGAGCTGCCCGCCGTCTACCACAACGCCATGGGCAACGAGATGTACCTCACCCGCTACGACAACCTCGCCGCCACCCAGGACGCCATCCGGCTCATCCAGGCCACCGTCTGACGCCTCAGCGCTCCTTCCAGCGCAGGAGGTACACCGTTCCCTCCTCCTCCCTGCGCACGATGGACGCGTGGGGCTCCACCGCCCCGCTCGCCTTCAGGAAGCTCACGAAGAGCGCCTCGGCATAACCCGGCGCGTCCAGCACCGAGTTCATCCACATCTCCCACAGGCCGGGCTCCAACTCCTCGAGCCGCACCTCGGTGTAGTTGTCTCCGCCGCGCAGCGCCTGCACCATCTGCCGCACCGTGCGCTTGGGCCCGAGCAGCCGCAACAGCCGCATCATCGCCTTGCCCACCAGCGTCTGCCCGTAGCCCTCCACGTGGTGCGCCGCCAGCCGCCGGAAGCCCTCCTCGCGCGGCACGCCCGGGTACACCTCCTCCAGGATGATGTGGAGGCAGTGCGTCCACTGGCTCACCGGGTAGGCCGGCAACAGCGGCCGGTCCAGGTCCAACCCCACCTGCCTCAGCCGCTCGCGCAGCCGCGGCGTCACGCGCTCCCCCACGCCGTGACGCAGCAGTCCCTCCACCACCTGGACGAAGACCCTCCGGTCCTCGACTCTGACCTCGCGGGGCTTCACCCGGGCCTCGTCAGCCGAGCAGCCAGTTCATCGCCACCGGCAGCCGACGCTGCCAGGCCGCCTCGTGGTGCAGCCCCTCCGGCTCCAGCACCAGCGCCAGCTCGTGGTCCGCGTACCCCAGCTGCTTGAGGTGGACGTAGAAGTCGCGCGTCGCCTCGCCGTAGGGCAGCGGCACGCCTCCGGGGTTGATCCACTCGTGCGTCCCGGCGTCCAGGTAGATGCGCGACCAGCGCCGGCTGTGGGACGTCCAGTGCTCGAAGAGCTTGTACTCGCTCCACATCACCGAGGGCGACAGCGCGCCGATGCGGCCGAACACCTCCGGGTACTTCCAGCCGAGGTACAGCGACATCAGCCCGCCCAGCGACGAGCCCATGATGGCCGTCCACTCGGAGCCCTGGCGCGTGCGGTACATGCCATCCACGTACGGCTTGAGCGTCTCGACGATGAAGCGGGCGTAGACGTCCCCCCGGGCCCGCACGTTGGCGCGTCCCTCGTTCCAGGGCGAGTACTCCTCCAGCCGCCCGGGGCCCGAGTCCACGGCCACGATGATCCACGGCTCCGCCCGGCCCTCGTCCACCATCCGCTCCAGCGTGAGGTTGGCACACCAGGTGTCGAAGACGGCCGACTCGGGATGGGCGAACACGTTCTGCCCGTCGTGCATGTAGAGGACGGGGAACCGGTGGTGGGGGGCCTGCTCGTACCCGTCCGGCGTGTAGATGCGCACGGTGCGGGTGAAGCCCTCCTGCGGGGATGCGAAGTCTCGGATGATGTGCACGTGACCCATGGAACGCCGGTGAGAAGCCTGTCGCAACGATAGATGGCCCCGCGCTCCCGGCCAACCCTCTCCGGGATGGAACCCCGACGCCGCCAGTGTGGGCGGACGGAGGTTTGGGTCCGCGGCCTGGATGGGCGTTTCCCGCCCGGGACACCTCGCGGGTGGGGTCCCCGAGGTGTCCTCGTTGGTCTCCTTCGTGCAGTGCGCCGGCCGCGTGAAAGCCGCCTGCCCGCCTGCCCTGCTGACGACCTGGTTGCTCCTCGCCGTGACGGGCGCGCGGGCCGAGCCGTACGACGTGGAGGTATCCCTCTCCGACGAGGCGGACCTCCGGGCGCTGTATGAGGACGGCGTCCTCGCGGAGGAGGACTTCGAGACGCTGCGGGAGTTGCTGCGCACCGGGGTGGATGTGCGCACGGCCTCGCGCGAGGCGCTGTACGCGCTGCCGGGCCTCACCTGGGCGCAGGTGGATGCGCTGCTCGCGTACCGGGCGCGGGGGGAGGGGGACTTCGCGCCGGAGGCGCTCGTCGAGGCCGGCGTGCTCACCGCGGAGCAGCTCCAGCGGGTGCGGCCCTTCCTGGCCGGGGAGGCTCGTGCCTCGAGCCCTGTCTCCGGGCGCCTGCGCCTGCTGACCGCGTATGGGGCGGCGGATGCGCTGGTGCCGCCGGTGCTGCTCCACGCCCAGGCCGAGGGCCCGTTGGGGTTGAAGGGCGGAGCCGTGGCCTCGCTCACCCGGCGGCGCCTGGAGGCCGTGCGCTACGAGCCTCGCCGCCGCGCACTGGTGGCCGGGCTGCCCGGTGTGGTGCCCCAGGTGCCGAAGCTTCACCTGCGGTGGGAGGGCGAGCACGCCTCGGTGCTGGTGGGGACGTACCGGCTGGGTTTCGGGCAGCGGCTCACCCTGGACACCACGGGCCGCCCGGCACCGGATGGCTTCGTACCCGATGATGGCTTCCAACCGCCTGGCGGCCCCGAGCGGCGTTGCATGCTGACGGGCACGGGCGCGTGTCCGGCGGAGGAGCCCCCGGGGCGTGTCACCCCGGACTTCGCCTGGACCGAGGGCTTTCGCGGCGTCGCCGGCACCGTGCGCGGGCAGGTGGAGGGCGTGACGCTGGCCTTCACGGGCTTCGGCTCGCACCAGTCGCGGGACCTGTCGCAGTACGAGCTGCTCGACACGCGGACGCGCAAGACGCCGGATGTGCTCGCCGTGCTCCCGGGGATGCGGACGCCGGGCTCCGTGCGCTTCGTCTCGCGCACCCTGCCGGATGTCTTCCACGAGCTGGCCGGGGGCGGCCATGTCACCGTGGGACTTTCCCCGAGGACCCGCGCGGGGCTGACGGGGTGGGGCGCCTGGCCGGTGTGGGCGGTGGAGGGCGCGGGGCTCGACCTGAAGCCGAGCTCGCGTTTCCCCGCGGGCGGTGGCTATGGCGCGGTGGGCGCCGATGCCACGTGGGGCGCCGGGCCGGTGGACCTCTTCCTCGAGGCCGTGCGGAGCTTCTCTGCGGCGGGTGGAGGTTTCGGTGCCGTTCAGCGCACCGTGCTCGGTGACCGGAGGCGCGAGCTGGAGCTGACGCTGCGCTACTACGAGCGCGGCTTCGACAATCCCTACAGCCGTCCCGTCTCCGGCCCGGATGAATTCGAGGGCCTGCGCGCGAGCAACGAGCTGGGCGCCCGGCTGCGCTACCTGCACCCGACGGAGGACGGCGCGTGGCGCATGACGGGCAAGGTGGACGTGTGGACGCAGCCACCGGGCGGCGAGGCCTCCGGCACCTTCCACCTGGGGACCTCCGCCCGTGTGGACTACGTGGGCGTGCCGGAGCTCCAGCCCTCGGTGTGGGTGGAGCTTCGCAACAAGGACCTCGGCCAGAACGGACCCGGGCTGTGCTTCGAGGGCGAGGACTGCGCCGGTGAGCAGTACCGCGTCGCGGGCCGTGTTCGGCTCGACGCCACCGAGAGTCTGCGATTGGCCGCTCAGTACCAGCACACCCTGGTGGGCAGCCGTCAGCGCCCCGGCAGCTTCCAGCAGGACGGCCGGGCCTCGTTCGAAGTGCTCGTGCGGCCACTGTCCTCGCTGCGCCTGCACGGACGCGCGAGCTGGCAGGACGAGGACCTCTCGGAGAACACCCGGCTCACGCAGTCCGTGCGCACCTCGCTGGAGGTGGCCTGGGACGCCGCCGCCGCGCTGGGGACGCGCGCCCGGTACGAGCTCGTGCTCGACCTGAAGGCACCCGTGGGCGCGCGCTCGCCGCCCGAGCTTCCGCAACACCTCTTCCGGCTGGAGCTGGAAGGCCGTTTCTAGATGGAGCCGACCTGGATGAGAGTCATTCCCAATCGCTGTTCTTCCCTGGCGCTGGTGCTGATGTGTGGCGCCTGTGGCCCTTTGTTCGATGACGTGGAGCCCGCTTGTGAAGGGTGGCGGCCCGGAGACGTCGTCTTCACCGAGCTCCTGCCGGACCCCGAGGGGACGGACACCGGGCAGGAGTGGCTGGAGCTCCACAACCCCGGGCGCGCGGCGGTGGACCTGCGTGGGCTGCTGCTCTACGCGGCCCGCCCGGATGGTTCGCAGGAGCGGGCCTATCTCTTCGAGGCGTCCGTGCCCGTGGAGCCGAGGGCCTATGGGGTGCTCGGCGACGTGCGCTCCGAGTCCCTGCCCGCCCATGTGACTCACTCGTACGGCGACGTCCTGGGCTCGCTGGGCAACGCGGGCGGGCTCGTGGGCCTGCGCTGTGGCTCCGTCGTCGTCGACGAGGTGCGCTACTCCGGGCCCCTCCGCTCGGGCGTGGCGCGCATCTACGACGGGAGGCTCGTCCCGGACGCGGTCGACAATGACGAGGCGGGCCGCTGGTGTGATGCGCCCGCTTCGGACGGTGGCACGCGGGCGAGCCCCGGCGCCGCGAACCCGCCTTGCGCGGAGGCCGCCACGGATGGAGGTGTGCCCGCGGGCTCGTGTCTGTCTTCACGCACGGGGACGGTCCGGAGTCTGTCGCGTCCGCGCCCGGGGGACCTGGTCATCACCGAGGTCATGGCTGACCCGAAGGCCGTGGCGGATGCGCAGGGGGAGTGGGTGGAGGTGTATGCCCTGCGCGATGTGGACCTCAATGGCGTGACGCTCGCCAACGAGGGGAGTGGCCGGGCCCTGCTCGGCGACTCGCGGTGTCTGGAGTTGAAGGCGGGCACCCATGGCGTGCTCGCGCGGAGCGCCGATACCACGCTCAACGGGGGGCTGCCTCCCGTGCTGGGAACCTTCGCGTTCGGTTTGAGCAATGGCCAGGAGCCCCATGTGCTCCGGTTGTCCCTGGAGGAGACGTTGCTCGACGAGGTGGCCTGGACGAGCGCCGCGACGCCCGGCGTGTCCCGGCAGCTCGATCCGGCGCGCAGGGATGCCACGCGCAACGATGCGCCCGAGAGCTTCTGTCCGACGCCCAAGGACTTCCGCTTCGGCCTGGGAGACCAGGGCACCCCTGGCGCGGAGAACCGTCCATGCACCTGAGGAATGGCTGGCGGGTGCTGTGCGTGGTGCTCGGGCTGGGGCTCGTCGTGCTGTGCGCGTGTGGCTCGGAGGCCGGGTGTGGACCGGGAGCTGGCGTGGTGTCGAGGGTCGTGGATGGGGACACGATCGTGCTCCAGAGCGGCGAGCGCGTGCGCTACCTGCTCGTGGACACCCCGGAGAGCACGGGCGGCAAGCATGAGTGTTTCGGCGCCGAGGCCCGGGACTTCAACCGCTCACTCGTGGAGGGACACCTGGTGCGGCTGGAGTACGGCGAGGCGTGTACCGACCGCTATGGGCGGCTGCTCGCGTATGTGACGGTGGACGGACGCGAGGTGAATACCCTGCTCGCGGAGGGCGGGTACGCCTGCGCCCTCTATGTGTCTCCCGCGGGCAGGTCCCGGCGCGCGGAGTTCGAGGCGCTCGAGTCCGCGGCTCAGCGCGCCGGGCGCGGCCTGTGGGGCCAGTGTTCTGTCGCGCCGTGTGCACGGTGAGGCCCATGGTGGGTTGAGGCCGCCCCGGTTTCGTTCACACACCCCATCTGTGGCTACATGGGAGGGAGTGTCCCTGGGTTGGGGGGAGCTGCGCCACCGTGTGCTTGCCGTGCACGTGGGGCGAGGCGAGGAATCTTCCGAGGAGCTGTCTGCCGGGGTTAAGGTGTGCCCCGGCATGATCACGAAGATCCACATCCAGAACTTCAAGTCGATCCTCGACTACACGCTCGAGCTTGGGCGGATCAACGTCTTCATCGGCGAGAACGGCGCGGGCAAGACCAACATCCTCGAGGCCTTCGCCACGGCGAGCGCGGCCGCTGACGGCACGCTTGAAATCGAGGACCTCTATACAAGAGGTGTCCGGATCGCCAAGCCGTCCATTACCATCAGCTCGTTTCTACAGAAGAAGACCATCCAAGACATCGCGCTCACGCTTACCGCCGAGGCCCGAACGTCATCTCCGGATGAAGTGGCCCCCCAGTTGGATCTTCGGTTGGTTCCAGATGCCAGCGACATCGATTCGGGCTGGCGAGTTGATGCAATCAGCAATACCCTGATTCTAGAGACTACATCCGACACGGCAGCCCTGGAGAGGCTTCTGCGACTCCTTGACAAGCATGATTTCAGCAAGGAGCCGTCCAAAGATATACTGAAGGAACTCTCGAAATTAAAACTCAAGCGTCCAAACACCTCCATCCTTCAGAAGCAATTGAAGAGCTTCTGCATCTACAATCTGAATCCACTGGCGCTGCGTGGCATCCAGAACACCAGCCGTAGACTCCCGCTGGGCATCCATGGCGAGAACCTGGACGTCTTCCTCGAGGAGTTGACCCAGGCACAGCGCCGCGAACTCGTGCGCTACAGCAAGTTCATTCCCTGGTTCGACAATCTCCTCATCGACACCCAGGATGAGCTGAAGTTCAAGGGGCACAAGCTCGGACGAAGCACTTCCCGGCTCTATTTCCGGGACCGGTTCATGAAAAAGGGCAACAACGTCTTCTCCGCCGAGAACGCGAACGAGGGCATTCTCCACATCCTCTTCTATCTGGCCCTGTTCCTGAGCGACAAGACACCGCCCATCTTCGCCATCGACAACATCGAGACCGCGCTCAACCCACAGCTCTGCCGCGAGCTGATGAAGTCCCTCGCGGCGATGGCCAAGGCGCATGACAAGCAGGTGCTGATCACCACGCATAACCCCGCCATCCTGGATGGGCTGGATCTGCACGATGACGATCAGCGACTCATCGTCATCCACCGCAACGACCAGGGGCACTCCGTGGGCAAGCGCATCAAGCTCAAGCCCCAGGCCAAAGGCGAGCCCAGTTACAAGCTCTCGGAACTGTGGATGCGCGGACACCTTGGCGGGCTCCCCAAGGCGTTCTGAACCGGGCCATGCGAATCGGAATCATCGCGGAGGGCCGGGGTGACCTCGCCGTCATCTCCAATATCTTGAGGGGACGGCTTGGCCTCGACTTCGAGGACATCCAGTTCCTGCGGCCTCAATATGCGCTCGATGAAACGGACCTCCACTCCATGTCGGAGGAGCAATTCAGCAACTGGGGGCTCGTGAAGCAGGAGTGCAAGACCGGCTCACTGTTGGAGGAGTTCCTGAACAGCCCCATCGACGAGGAGCGACTGGTCGTCATCCACATCGACACGGCGGAAGCGGAGATGGCCGGATACGACGTCACCCGTCCTTCGGGCTCGACGGGAGACTCCTCCATCGAGTTGCACAGGCGCGTCGCGGCGAAGCTCGACGAGTGGCTCTCCGGACGGAAGTCGGACCCGTTTCGCTACGCCATCGCCATCGAGGAGACCGAGGCGTGGATCCTGACGCTCTATCAAAAGAAGGAGACCTCCACCGCTCGCGATCCCAAGAAGGCGCTCAAGAAGGTGGTGGACCAGCGCCACTCGGACAAGGAGTGCAAGCAGCTCTCCCAGATGAGGGCCTACGAACACCACGACAAGCTGAGCCGGGGCTTCCGCAAGCGAAGTACGCTGGAGGACTGCGCCACACGCAATCACAGCCTGCGTCTTTTCTTGGAGTCACTTGTCTTCAATGAAGAGGGCTGACCCACGCTCCCCACCGGGTGAGGCAGCAGCGAAGGCGGAGCGGAAGAAGATGGGATTGATCCGTTTATGTGGACAGTGGGACCATGCTGCCCACTTCTGCGGGATTCAGCCATCAGTGGAAGCTCACGCTTCCAATCTCGACGCTCTGGGCTCCACCTTCATCCCAGAGCCGGAGCGTGAGCTTCTCGCGGGCCGCTCGTTCCAGCAGCTCCGTCTCCGCCACGACGAAGCCTCGGCCCAGGGGCGCGAGCGGGTGGGCCTGCCACACGCCGGGCTGCTTCACCTCTTCGCCCTCACGCACCAGGGCGGCCCTCGCTGCCGTCCAGGGGTGCGCCCCTGGGTTCCTCAGCTTCAGCACCACGGCCACCTGGACCAATGGCTCTTCACCGTCCGGGACGGCCGTGGTGTAGCGGTAGGCAAAGACTGCCTCGACGTCGAGGGCGTTGGCCGGATTCTTGGTGATGGACTTCGAGAGATCGTTGAACACGATCTCCTGAGTGCCTATCTCCATCCTGCCCCTGGCGAATAGCCCGGTGAGGGGTCCCTGTCCCTGGTACTCCGCCTGAAGTTGCTTCAGCGTTTGTACGAGCCTTTCGTTCTCCTCCCGCACCTCGCGGAGCTCGCGCTCCCAGGGCTCCTCCGGACGTCCGAAGCGGAAGACATCCACCTCCCGGGCGAGGCGGGCCGGGTGGACCACCAACATGAAGGCGACGCTCGCGGGGGCGGTGTCCCCCTCGAAGAACACCGTCAACCGCGAGGACTTCCCGTTGCGTGGTTTCCTCCTGGGCACGAGCACGAGGGTGCCCTTGTCCATGGCCACCCGCTGGAACCTCTCCGCGTCTTCCATCTCCACCCGGGCAACGCCGGAGTCGAAGACGAAGGTGGTGGAGAGCTCCGCGCTGATGCACACCTCGAGCGGCTCCCGGGCGGACTCCGCCAGTAGCTCGATGGAGCGCGCGGGCTCGTCACACGACTCCGGGTAGGGCCGACGGACCGCGGCCTGTGAGAGTGAGGAGCGCAGCAGGAGCGCGGCGGCGGAGGCGAGAAGCATGGTGGTTTGGAGAGAAGGGCGCGTCAATCGAAGTGGCGGAGTGGATGCGCATCGATGTTGGTGGAGAACGCCTCGAACTCGCCGCGGGTCTTTCCTGGCCTCAGCTCGAGGCCGCGCACGGTCGGTTCCCACAGCTCCGCGCAGATGGGAAAGGTGGTTCCCTGGGGCGTCCAGGCCCGGGTGAGGCGTGCGTAGGCGCGCCCTTCCGCGAAGTACATCTTCCCGGTGAGCACACTGTTCGCGGGCAGCTTGCCCCACCAGTCCGAGAGGAGGACCGAGATATCGCCTTCGCGCACGGGCATCCAGTGTCCGCTTCCATCGGTCAGGCGGATACCAGGTCCTTTGCCATGGAAGGGATTGCTGGCCCTGCTGAAGAGATTGCCGAGCGTCTGGGTCATGGCTTCCATGGAACCAGGCGGGCACTCCTCGGGTCCGGGGGCCTTGGCGATCTGGGCTCCCGCGCAGGCCATCTGCGTGGCGGCCGCGGCTCCAACACACAGGCCGCGCAGGCTCTTGTTGTTGGACGCCCTGGTCTGCTGCGGGTTCTTCGGCGGGGTGGGGCTCTTCTGCTGCTTCGTCTTCACGGGGGCCTCGTCCTCGGAGGACATCGCCTGGACGGCGACGGCCGCGGGGGTTGACTCCGAAAGTAGTGGAGCCGCGGCCGACCCAGTGTCAGAGGACTTGGCGGTTCGCGCCATTTCGTGACCCACGGGTGGAGGGGGCTTCACGTCGGGTCGTGTGGTCAGCCCGTACACGGCCGCCACGGCGAGGCCGAGTCCCAGTACCGCGCCCAGCCGCTTCCATGAGCGCGCCAGGCCACGTCTCGGTTGCCCCCGCGCCGCGGTGTCTCCGGCCCGCCTGCCTCTTCCCTTCGTGAAGTTGCCTCCCTGCGCGAGCCACACGCCGGGCGCGGGCGGTGTCATCAACCGCGTGGGCAGCTCCGGCCGGCGGATGCGTCGCGCGGGGGCCTCGCCCTCCAGTGCCGCCGGTACCTCCTCCCATTCGAAGAGGCTCGCCTCCCATTTTCCTCGCTCGCCGAAGGCCGCCGCCGCCATCAGCGCGTCGTGCACCTCGGCGCCGTCGCGGTAGCGCTCCCTCGGGTCCTTCGCCAGCATGCGCAGCAGCACGTCGCTCAGCGCCCTCGGCATCCGGCGGTTGATGGCCCGGGGCACGGGGACCCCCTGCGTGGCGATCGCCAGCACCAGCAGGTCTCCCAGCACCTCGGGCTTGAAGGGGTAGTGCCCCGTCGCCGCGCGGTACAGGCTCACCCCCAGCGCGTACAGGTCATCCGCGGGCCCCACCTCGTATAGCTCGCCCGAGTGCTTGCCGCGCTCCAGCCAGAAGCACATGGCCTCGGGGCTGCGCAGGTGCGTCGTGCCCGGTGGTAACGGCGCGGGCGTGAGTGGCGCGGCACCCTCGTAGGAGCCGATGCCGAAGTCCACCAGCACCGGCGCTCCGTCCGGCTCGCGGATGAGGATGTTCTCGGGCTTCACGTCCCGGTGCACCACGCCCCGCGTGTGCAACTCTCCCAGCGTCAGGGCCATCTTCGCCCCCACCCGGGCGAACTCGAGGAAGGACGTGTTGCGCGTCTCGGCCCACACGTCCAGCGGCAGGCCCGGCACCAGGTCCATGACGTAGTAGCTGTGGCCCTCGACCGGGTCCGGCCAGTGCCCGCAGCCGTGGAAGCGCACCACATGGGGGTGGACCGCCTTGTCCATCAGCAGCACCACCTCGCGCCCGGCGCGCGCGTCCCCCCGGCGCAGCGCCAGCTTGAGCGCCAGCGGCATGACGCCGGGATGATGGATGTCCTCCACCCGGTAGACGGCGCCGTAGCCGCCCACTCCCAGCCGCTCCACCACGCGCCAGTGGCCCACCACCGTGCCAGGTGGAAGTGCCTCGGGGTGGAGCGTTCGGGGCAGCGCGGGTTGTTGCATGGCCCGCCATCCTCCCGGGAAGGGGGTGACCTGGCAAGTCAGAAGCGCTCGCGGCCGGGAATGACCTCGCAAGTCATGGGACGGCTCCAAGCTCCGTCCCCTTGACATGCAACCCGTAGGTTGCATGATTCCAGGGATAGATGGACATGGACATCGTGTTCAAGGCGCTCGCGGATCCGAGCCGCCGGCAGCTCCTGGACCTGCTGTACCAGGAGAACGGGCGGACGCTCGGCGAGCTTTGCGAGCACCTGGACATGTCGCGTCAGGCGGTCACCAAGCACCTGGCCGTGCTCGAGGAGGCCCACCTCGTCGCCGTCGTGTGGCGGGGCCGAGAGAAGCTGCACTACCTCAATCCCGTGCCGCTGCAGGACATCTACGAGCGGTGGATCGGGAAGTTCGAGCGTCAGCGCCTGCACGCGCTGCACGCGCTCAAGACAAGGCTGGAAGAAGATGACGAGTCCTAAGCCGCAGTTCGTCTACGTCAGCACCGTGCGCCTCACGGTGATGCACGACGAACTCGTCGAGGGCGGCGCGATGATGAAGGGCATCTCGCAGGGCTGGCCGCCCATCCTCTCGAGCCTCAAGTCGCTGCTCGAGACCGGCCAGCCCCTGGCGATGACCACGAAGCGCTGGGGCGGCTAACCCCGGCGCCGGCGGCGGGTCAGGGCGCTCAACGTGCCCAGGCCCAACAGCAGCAGTGAGGCGTCCCCTCCCGTGGCCGAGCAGCCACTGCCCAGCAGGGCGAGGTCCGCGCCGGTGACGCGGAAGCTCCGCGTGGCCGGGGATTCGTCCACGTTGCCCGCCGCATCCCGGGCCCGCACCTGCAGGGTGTACGCCCCCTCGGCCAGCGCGTTGAGGATGAACGGCGACGGGCACGCGGTGAAGCCCGCATCGTTCACGTTGCACTCGTAGGTGACGTCCGGCTCCGTCGCGCTGAACTCGAACGTCGCGGTGTTCTGCCGGGTGAAGCCTGTCGGGCCAGAGACGATGGTGGTGTCCGGAGGCGTGGTGTCCACCGTGAAGGTGTTGATCTCGCTCCGGACGCTGCGCACCGCCAGCACCTCCGACACGGCCTGCACCGTATGCGGGCCATCGGACAGGTCCGTGGTGGGGGTGAAGGTGTAGTTGCCGCTGGCGTCGGACGTCACCCTGCCGGCCTCAATGCCATCGATGTAGAGGATCACCTCGACACCCGCGGGCAGCGCTTCGCCGGTGATGGGGGGACGGCGGTTGCTGGTGACCGCGCCGTTGCGCGGCGTGAGGATCGTGGGCCGAGCGGGCACGACGAAGCCGCCCGGCAGCACGGTGGGAGGGACATCCTTACCCGGTTGGGCTCCGTAGGCGGGCTCCGAGGTCTCCAGCTGGACTCCGGCCGTCGCGCCATTGGCGCTGATGGGGCAGGTGCCTCCCTCGGCCTGGAACAGCACCCGCCCACCGCCACCTCCACCTCCAGGCCCCACCCGGAGGGTGTTGACGTTGCCGCCGATGCCGCCCGTGGCGAGGAGTGCCCCGCAGTCGGCTGTCCTGATGACGCGCAGGTAGATGGAGCCACCCGCGCCACCGCCACTGCCTCCATCCAGGTTCGAGGCGCTGGCCGAGCCGCCCGAGGCGCTGAGGGTGCCCGAGGAGCCCGTGAGCTGCCCGGCCCGGATGAAGATGGCGCCACCTCCACGCCCTCCCGGTACGCCCGTGCCGTTGGTGCCATGACCGGCTCCTCCGCCACCGCCGAACGCCCATTGGGTCAAGGGCTCGTAGGTGAGTGCCGCGCCTCCCAGCCCGCCCACGTCCCGTCCTCCGTCGCTCGAGCGTCCTCCCTGGCCACCCACCCCGCCATGGCCACCGCCGCCTCCTCCCGACTTGACGCAGACTCCACCGCCCGCGCCATTGGCCACGTTGCCACGCCCGGTCTGGGTGGTTCCGTAACGCGTATTGACGATGCCCTCGCCTTTCTGAGCGCCCGAGGGGGCCGGCTGATCCAGTGCCGTGGTTCCCGCGCAGCCCGAGGCCCCCGTGGCATCATTCACGTACTGGCCTCCACGAAATCCAAGGGCGCTAGCGGTGATGACTCCATTGTTGTTCACCGTGGCATTGGCCAGGAACGCGACGATGCCTCCCGTGCTTCCGTCCCAGGCCGGGGCGGTGATGATGCCCGTCGAGGCGATGGTGACGTTGGTGTACTCGGGCACCCGGATGACCTGCGTCACGTTCGCCGCGTACTGCCGGACGAGCGGGGCCGTGAGCTCCAGCGTCGCCGTCGTCGTTCCCTCGGCCAGCCGCGCGAACTCCCAGCGCGCCACCCCCTCCGAAGCGGTGGTGATGTCGACCGGCTCCGGGGTCGCTGCCTTCACGAGGCTCGTCGTCTGGTGCACCAGCACCAGGTCACCGGCGGTGAAGCAGGTGACGTTTCCAGTACACGTTCCGATGGGGATGGAGGTGCTGCCCGCCGCGAGCGCCGCCGTCACGGGGGCGTAGCTATTGATGACGGTGTTGGGCGCATCCACCGAGAGCGCCAGATTGCGCCCCGTGCCCACGCCCACCGTGTCGGCCTCGGCCAGCGCCGCACTCGAGCCGAGGGCCAGCACGCACACCGCGGCCGCGAGCCACGTCTTCATGAATGGAGTCTTCATTCGTTTCCGGGGGTGACGAGGGTGAACGCCACGCGGCGGTTGGCCGCGCGGCCCTTGGCGGTCTTGTTGGGCAGCAGGGGCCGATCCGGCCCGTAACCCTTCGTGTCCAGGCGCGAGGCCTCCACGCCCTTCTTCACGAGGTAGTCCTTCACCGACTCGGCCCGCGCCAGCGACAGCCGACGGTTGGCGTCCGGGTCGCCGACGTTATCGGAGTGGCCCTCGATGACGATCTTCTCGATCTCCGGGTGCTGCTGGATGACCCAGGCCACCTGGTCCAGCATCCGGAAGGAGCGCTTCTGGATGGTGGCCTTGCCGGTGGTGAAGAACACCGCCTGTTTGATCTCCAGGCTGCCCTTCTGGATGGCCACGAGCTGCTCGTCCTTGGCCGGGCAGCCCTGGTTGGAGGCCTCGCCCTTCTGCTTGGGGCAGTTGTCCAGGTGGTCCGCCACGCTGTCGCCGTCCGTGTCCCTCGAGGGGCAGCCGCGAAGCTCCACCAGTCCCGCCTCGGTGGGGCAGGTGTCCCGGTCATCCACCACGCCGTCCCCGTCCGTGTCCTTCACCGGGCAGCCTTGACGCGCGGCCGGGCCCGCCTCGCGGGGGCACTTGTCCATGGCGTCCAGCACACCGTCTCCGTCCCGGTCCTTCGTCGGGCAGCCCCCGTTGTCGGCCGAGCCCGCCTCCTGCGGGCACTTGTCCGCCGAGTCCGGAATGCCATCGCCGTCCGAATCCTTGCCCTTCACCACGTCCGCGCAGCCCTGGTTCTCGGCGGGGCCCGCCTCGCGGGGGCACCGGTCCGCCGAGTCCACGATGCCGTCCCCATCCGTGTCCTTCACCGGGCAGCCCTGGCTCGCGGCCGGGCCCGCCTCGTTGGGGCACTTGTCCTGGTCATTGCTCACGCCATCGCCGTCGTCATCCCGCGCGGTGAGGGGCTCATCGGTCTCGGTGCCTCCCAGCGCCACGCCGAGCAGCACGCGGAAGGAGGGCGTGCCCGGCGTGTCTCCGAAGCCGGGACCTCCCAGTGCGTAGAGCTCGCCCAGGCTCCCCAGCGGCATCCGCAGGCCGGCGAGCAGCTCCAGCGAGCCCGGCTGCCGGGTGAGCGGCACGGTGCCTCGCACGTTGAGCTCGCCGCGCAGCCCGCTGCCCGTGGTGGCCAGCACCGCGCCCAGGCGCACCTCGTTGCCCACCTCGTCCTGGACGTTCTCGTCCGCGATGAGCGCGGAGGTGGGCCGCACCAGCACGCCCGCCTCCACACCGGCGCGCAGCAGGCCGAAGCGCCGGCCCACCATCACCTTGGGAGAGAATCGGAAGGTGGTGTCGCGCGCGAGCGCCTCGGCGCTGCCCACCGGAAGGCCCACGCCCAGCTCGACGGCCAGGTCCACCGGGTTCTCCCGCCGCTGCGAGAGCAGCCCCACCCTCACGTGCGCCGAGGGCGTGGACAGGCCCGTCGTCGCTGGCGCCCCGAGGCCCCGGGCGCTGAGGTCATCCCCGCTCTGCCACACCACCATGGGCAGCTGGGCGCCGAGCTCCAGCCACCTCAGGGGCGCCCACGCCACCAGCAGGTGCGCCGTGGCCCGGTGCCCCACCAGCGCGCCCACCGGGCTGCCGTCCGCGTACAACACCAGTGGATCCTTCTCGTAATGCCCCAGCAGCGAGAGGCGGAAGCCGCCCGCGGGCAGCAGCTCGCCGGTGCCCATGACCAGCGAGCCCCGGGCATTGGGGTTCAACTCCAGACGCTCCAGCTCGAACCCCGGCACGCCCGCGGGCTGCGCGAGCGCGGCCGAGGCGAGCAACAAGGTTGCGACGGCGGATAGACGCACGTGGCTCATGCTCCCTCCGTATCAACTTGTAGCCCGCTGGCAATGAATCGTCGCCCGTCGTGCCTCCGGGCCGCTCAGAACTTCACGCCGATGGAGGAGCGCAGTTGCGTGTCGAACCGCGACACTGTAGCCGGCGGGTCCGCGTCGTACGTGAGGACGAAGCCCATGCTGAAGGTGAAGCGTTCGTTGGGATGCACCGTCAACAGCGTCTCGTTGAGCACCCGCACGTCCCTCCACTGTGTCAGCCGCGGCTGCACGTACAGCGTCTCCACCAGGCTCATGTTCTTCATCAACTCCACCCGGCCCATCACGTAGCTGCTCAGCCGCGGGTCCAACCGCTCCTGCCCCGCGTCCGGCTCGCCGTCGTTGCGCAGCTGCTCGTACTCCAGCATCACCGCCGCGCCGAGCACGAGCGAGCCCGCCTCCGTGCTCCACAGCGTGAAGCGGGGCCCCGCGCCCGCCAGGCCGCGCAGCCGCAGCCGCCGGAAGGCATCCAGCTCGTGCTGCAGGAACGTCTCTCCCGCCAGCCACGGCGTGAAGCGGTAGCGGTAGCGCGCGTGCTCCAGGAAGCGGCTGACGATGAGCGTGTCCTGGGCATAGCCGTACTCGCCCCGCACCACGCCCAGCAGCGTGTGCTTCTCCGTGCGCCACTGGCCCAGCACCGTGCCGCGTGCCACCAGCAGCTCCGTGCTGCCCGTGCGCCAGTCCAGCGACAGCTCCGCCGCCCCCGACACTCCCAGGGGTGATGTCGCCTCGTCGAAGAGCGCCTGCACGTTGACGATCTGCGCCGCCGCCTCCACCGACGTCAGCAGCACCAGCACGAGCAGCCATGGAGCCACCCGCCTGAGCTGCCCGCGGGTGGAGTCGAATCCAATGTTCTGGGGAGGCGACGCCATCATTCGTCCGGGAGTCAATCAAAAGACCCCGGGGAGGTGGAGGGGCCTGTCAGCGTCCAGGTGCCCCGTGCTACGGCGACAGCAGGGCCTCGAGCCCGGGTGTCCGCCGCGAGAGCGTGGCGAGCTGGGCCTGGGACAGCCGGAGTCCCCGCAGCTCCTGCTTCAGGTCTCCCCGGAGCAGCTCTGGGTAGCTCGCCTCCGGCCCGGACACGTCCTCTCCCTCCGCCCGCGCGCTCGCGAGGGCCGCGCGCAGGTGGAAGGCCATCAGGAAGCGGGCGAGCTTCTCCACCCGCTCCTGTTCGAGGCCGAGCTCGCCTCCCAGCCGCTGCGCGACCTGGAGTGCCATCTTCTCGTCGACCCGGATGCTTCGCCGGGTGGACGTGACGGAGACGGGCCGGACCCTCTCCACCCGGGGCCCGGGCGCTCCGGGAGCACCCGCCTCCAGCGAGGCCAGGCGTGTCTCCAGACGGTACACGTGGACTCCGAGCAGTCCTCCCACGGCGAGGAGCGCGACGGAAGCCAGCATCCAGACCGGGCGGCGTGGGTTCATCGTGTCCTCCGGCTCAGTTGCCCGCCATGAAGTCGATCTGGAGGAACTGCCCCCAGTCGTTGCCGAAGGCGCCCGGATCCGTCCGCGTCACCACGAGCTCGAACCCCGTCTCCGACACGTTGCGGGTGGTGATGCTGAAGGTGTCCGCGCAGTTCCCGCACTCGCTCCGGGGCGTGACCTGGAGCGCTGGCACCGAGGAGAACGCCGCGGGGAAGGAGAGCGAGTACGTGTAGTTGCACTGGACGATCGGATAGCCGCCGCAGCTGCGGGGCGGATTCAGCACGAGCGTGCCCATCTGCACCTGGTTGAGCGGAGTGCCGCCGCCCACCTGGAGGGAGCCGACGCTCGCCCTTCCCGCAATCCACAGCCGGGCATCCTGCGGCGAGCCATCCTGGTTCTGGATGTAGTGGCCGCTGCCGGAGGGGACATCCCCACCGGACAGGGGGCTGCTGATCCACCCGGTGCCGGTGCTGCGCAGCACATTGCCCTCCGCGCCCGGCGAGGAGAGGCCCGTACCGCCGTTGCCGGGCAGCAGGACGCCGCTCACGTCGCCCTCCAGGGACACCGGGCCCCACGCGGGCGTCTCACCCCCGTGCAGCACCTGCGCGGGGGCGCCCGGGGTCAGCGCGCTCCAGCGGGAGCCATCCGAATAGAGGAGCTGTCCCGCCGCGCCCGGCACGGGCGGCAGCCGCGCATCCGAGCCCTCCGTGACGGTGCCCGGGCCCGTGCCGAACACCACCGAGAAGGTGGCCGCGGCCTGGCCATCGTAGCTGCCGCCCTGAAGTCCGGCTCCCGCCTTCAGGGACGAGGGCGTGGTGGGCACCCACTGGCGCCCATCGAAGCGCCATTGCTGCCCGGTGCTCGGCGTGGCGTTGGACACGGGCGTCTTCTGGATGGCCACGACGCGCGTGGACTCCTGCTGGCCGGTCACATCCCCGCGCAGCTCGCCCCGGAAGCGCAGGGCCTCCTCGGCGTGCCTGGCCCAGGCCGCGCTGGCCACCGGGATGAACCGCTGGTCCGTCAGCCGCACGTAGTCCCTGCCGGCGCGCAGGTAGAGCACGACGCGCAGGTCCGGCGTCGTCAGGACATTGTGGGGCCCCGGGTCGAGGTAGCGCTGCGCGAAGTCCGCCGAGGCGTCGCTCCCCTCGCGGTTGCCATCCGCGTAGATGAGCACCTCGCTGCCATTCTTCAGGGCGTAGAAGCGGCCGAACTCGGAGAACAGGAGCGAGCCCGAGGCCTCCTCTCCGAGCGTGCCACCGCTGCGCCAGTCCAGCCGGCCCTCGAACCAGCCATCGAGGGCCTTGCAGAGGCGCTCCTGCTCGTCACGCTTGTTCCCCGCGTCCTTCGCCGAGCACTGGATGCGGATGCTGACCGCGCTCGGGCTGGACTCCGCGCGCGCGGCGAGGGGGAGGGCCATCAACGCACATGTCGTGAGAAGGGGCAGTTTCGAGGGCATGCACTCTCCATCGAGGTGGGGCAACCGGTCCGCGGGTGCGGACCGGCGCGAAGGTGGAGAGCGCGTCCAGGCCGGGCAAGGGAACCGCCGCGGACGTGACAGGCCGGGTTTACAGAACAGGACCGTTGCTTGTCCCGAGGTGTCGCCTGGCGGGGTATGACTCCGGGACCGCCCGTGCACGGGCGGAGGAGGGCGCTGCGTGTTCGAGCTCGAACAGGTGTCCAGGCGTTTCGGCGGCACGCAGGCGCTGCACCCATTGGACCTGAATGTGCCCGAGGGTCGCACCACCGTCCTGCTCGGCCCGAGCGGCTGTGGCAAGTCCACGCTGCTGCGCTTGATGAACGGGCTGCTGCGGCCCGACACCGGCCGCGTCCTCTTCCGGGGGCAGCCCCTGCGCGAGGAGGACCTGCTCACCGTCCGCCAGCGGATGGGCTACGCGCTCCAGGGAGGTGGGCTCTTCCCGCACCTCACCGCCGAGGGCAATGCCACCCTCATGGCCCGCTACCTGAAGTGGCCCGCGGAACGGGTGAAGGCCCGCCTGCGCGAGCTCGTCGAGCTCACCCGTTTTCCGCCGGACGCGCTCGGCCGCTACCCCGGCCAGCTCTCCGGAGGACAGCGCCAGCGCGTCAGCCTCATGCGGGCCCTGATGCTCGACCCGGACGTGCTCCTGCTCGACGAGCCGCTCGGCGCGTTGGATCCGATGATCCGCTACGAGCTGCAGGGAGACCTGCGGGACATCTTCGCCCGGCTCGGCAAGACGGTGGTGCTCGTCACCCATGACCTGGGCGAGGGGGCGTTCCTGGGCGACCGGGTGGTGCTGATGCGCGAGGGACGCATCGTCCAGCAGGGCCCGCTCGCCGAGCTGGAGCGCGCTCCCGCGGACCCCTTCGTCACCCGCTTCTTCCAGGCGCAGCGGCTGCCTGTCTCGGGAGGACAGCCATGAGGGCTCTCGCCGTGGGTGTCTGGCTCGTGCTCGCCGCGTGCGCCGGTGCGCCATCGGAGGGCACCTCCGTGCGCGTGGGCTCCAAGAAGTTCACCGAGTCCGTCATCCTCGGGGACATGGTGACGCAACTGGCGCGGAGCACCGGCGCGCGGGCCGAGCACCGGCGCGAGCTCGGTGGCACCCAGGTGCTCTGGCAGGCGCTGCGGCGCGGGGAGATCGACGTCTACCCGGAGTACACCGGCACCCTGCGCCAGGAGATCTTCGCCGGCCGCGCGCTGCCGGATGACGCGGCCCTGCGCGAGGCGCTCGCCGCCGAGGGCCTGCGGATGAGCGCGCCCCTGGGTTTCAACGACACCTATGCGCTGGGCATGAAGGAGGCCGAGGCCGAGCGGCTGGGCATCCGGACGCTCTCGGACCTGCGCGAGCACCCGGAGCTGCGCTTCGGCTTCAGCAACGAGTTCATGGACCGCGGTGACGGCTGGCCCGCGCTGCGTGCCCGGTACGCGCTGCCGCAGCGGGACGTGCGGGGGCTCGATCATGACCTGGCCTACCGGGGCCTGGAGAGTGGGGCCATCCAGGTGACGGACCTGTACTCCACGGATGCGGAGATCGCGTACTACGGCCTGCGCGTCCTGGAGGACGATCTGCGCCACTTCCCCGTGTACGACGCGGTGCTGCTCTACCGGGAGGACCTGGCCGGGCGTGCTCCACAGGTGGTGGCGGCGCTCGGGCGGCTGGAGGGACGCATCTCGGAGCCGGAGATGGTGGAGCTCAACGCGCGGGCGAAGCTCCAGCGGGTGCCCGAGCCCCAGGTGGCCGCCGCGTTCCTGGAGCGTGAGCTGGGGCTCGCGGTGACGGTGCGCGGCGACAGCCTGGGGGCGAGCCTGTGGCGCCACACGCGCGAGCACCTGTTCCTCGTGGGCCTGTCCCTGCTGGCGGCGATCGCCGTGGCGGTGCCGCTGGGCGTGCTGGTGGCGCGCAGGCCGAGGCTGGGGCAGGGGGTGCTCGCGCTGGCGGGTATCATCCAGACGGTGCCCTCGCTGGCGCTGCTGGTGTTCATGATTCCGCTGCTGGGCATTGGGGCGCGGCCGGCCATCGTGGCGCTGTTCCTCTACAGCCTGCTGCCCATCCTGCGGAACACCGCGGCCGGGCTCACCGGGATTGCCCCCGAGGTGCGCGAGTCCGCCGAGGCGCTCGGCCTGCCACCGGGGGCGCGTCTGCGGCTGGTGGAGCTGCCCATGGCCGCGCCGTCGATCCTCGCGGGCATCCAGACGTCCGCCGTCATCAACGTGGGCACCGCCACGCTGGGGGCTCTCATCGGCGCCGGAGGCTATGGCCAGCCCATCCTCACCGGCATCCGGCTGGATGACACCTCGCTCATCCTCCAGGGGGCGGTGCCCGCCGCCGTGCTCGCACTGCTCGTCAGCGGCCTGTTCGAGCTCATCGAGAGGCTCGTGGTGCCCCGGGGGCTGCGGCTCTAATTCCCCTTCTGCTATGTCCGCGAAGGTGTGCCCCTGAGAAAAAGGGCCGACAACGCGGCCATTTCCCCTCGCCCTCCGGGAGAGGGACGGGGTGAGGGTGCCACGCCTCCAGGGTTGAACCCCCTGTCTCCATTTGAGGTCCACGGGTTCAAGAAGGGGGACAGATACCCTCACCCCGACCCTCTCCCGAGGGGAGAGGGGATATTGGTCACTGAAAGGGATTGGGGGCGCCCGGGAGGTGGCCGGTTCAGACAGCGCGCCGGGCCCGCTGCCGCCGGGCCGCCATCACCGCCAGCACCAGCACGAGCAGGGGCACGCCCAGCACCACCGGCCACAGCCAGAGCGGAGGCGCAGCCTGCACCACCGCGCGCAGCTCCGTGCCCCGGACGGTCTCGTCCACCAGGTCCACCAGGCTGTACTTCCACTCCACCGTGTCCTTCTTCTCGTTGAGCGTGCCGTTCGTCTCCGGGATCGTCTGCCCGTGCACGCGGATGACGAAGAAGTGGCTGCCCATCAGCGCCCGGGCCATCTGCGTTCCGAAGTCCTTGGCCATCCGCTCCGCCGGATCCTTCGTGCCGTCCGGGGCGCCGGGCTCGTTCTTCGGCTCGCCGAAGCGCTGGACGAAGACGTACTCGCCGAACCCGCGGCGCTCGATCTGGAAGCCCATGTCCGCCTTGCTCTTGCCCTGCTTCGCCTGCCTCGCCGCGGTGCTCCGCTCCATCGCCCGTTTCTGCAACTCGCCCAGCCGGGTGGCGTCCCTCACTGTCAGGTCGTACACGAGGTGCTGCTGCCCGTTCTCCTCGTACTCCCGGAACTCGAACTTCGTCACGTCCGGGTCGTTCTTCAACTCGGCCTCGGTGGCCTTGGCGTCCGCGCGCATCTCCTCGAGCGGGTCCTTCCCCTGCGTCCGCGCGAGGTCCAGGAACGACCTCGGCAGGCCCACGTCCAACACCACGCGCCCCGAGCCATCGGGGAGGATCCAGATCTCCTGCAGCAGATCGAAGCAGCCGGTGAGCGTGAGCAGCACCAGCGGGGCGAGCAGCCACCGCAGGCGCGGCGGAGGACGGATGGACGGGGAGGTCATGGCACCCATGGCCTCCCTTTCTATCACCTTGCCTCAGGTCTCGTGCTTGAGCGCGGCGTGGGCCGCGGCCAGGCGCGCGATGGGCACCCGGTAGGGCGAGCACGACACGTAGTCCAGCCCGATGCGGTGGCAGAAGGCGATCGTCTTCGGGTCTCCGCCGTGCTCGCCGCAGATGCCGATGTTCAGCTTCGGCCGCGTCCCCCGGCCCAGCTTCACCGCCATCTCCATGAGCGCCCCCACGCCCCGCTGGTCGATCGTGGCGAAGGGATTCTCCGGGAGGATGCGCTTCTGCAGGTACTCGCTGAGGAAGCCCGTCTCCGCGTCATCCCGCGAGATGCCGTAGGTCGTCTGCGTGAGGTCGTTCGTCCCGAAGGAGAAGAACTCCGCGTCCTGGGCGATCTGATCCGCGGTGAGCGCCGCCCGGGGGATTTCGATCATCGTCCCGAACTGGTACGCCACCTTCACGCCCTGCTCCTTCATCACCGCGCGGGCCTCGGTCTCCAGCAGCTCCTTCTCCACGCGCAGCTCGTTGCTGTGCGCGATGAGCGGAATCATCACCTTGGGGAAGACGCGCACGCCTTCCCGGGTGCACTGGCACGCGGCCTCGAAGATGGCCCGCACCTGCATGCGGACGAGCGCCGGCAGGTGGATGCCCAGCCGCACCCCGCGCAGGCCCAGCATGGGGTTGGCCTCGCGCATCGACTCCACCGCCTCCAGCAGGCGCCGCTTCTGGGCGAGCCGCTCCTCCAGGCCCTTCGCCTCGGGCTTGCCCTTCAAGAACTCCAGCCGCGTCTCCAGCGCGGTGACGTCGTGCAGCAGCTCGTCGTGGTTGGGGAGGAACTCGTGCAGGGGCGGGTCGATGAGCCGGATGGTGACGGGCTGCCCGTTCATCGTCCGGAACAGCCCGAGGAAGTCCTCGCGCTGGAAGGGGAGCAGCGTCGCGAGCGCCTCGTCCCGCTCCGCGTCGCTCCGGGCGAGAATCATCCGCTGCACGTGGGGCAGGCGGTCCGTCTCGAAGAACATGTGCTCGGTGCGGCACAGGCCGATGCCCTCGGCGCCGAGCTCCCGGGCCCGCTCGGCGTCACGCGGGTAGTCCGCGTTCGCGTACACGCCCATCTCGCGGAAGCCGTCCGCCCACCGCAGCAGCTCGAGGATGTACGCGTCCTTCAGGTCCGGGATGATGGTTTGCAGCCTGCCCGCGAAGAGCTCGCCGGTGGTGCCGTCGATGGAGACCAGCTCCCCCTCGCGGATGACGCGCCCGGCGATGGTGAGCTGCCGCTTCTCGCAGTCCACCTCCATGGCCGAGACGCCCACCACCGCGGGCTTGCCGAACTGCCGCGCCACCAGGGCGGCGTGGCTGGTGCGTCCACCGCGGCTGGTGAGGATGCCCTGCGCCGCCAGCATGCCGTGCACGTCGTCCGGCTTCGTCTCGGGGCGCACCATGATGACGGCCTTCTTCTCCTCCTTGCTCCAGCGCTCGGCGGTGTCGGCGTCCAGGGCCACCACGCCACTGGCCGCGCCCGGCGACACGTTCAACCCGGTGGCCAGCAGGTCCCCCCGCTCCTTCGCCGCCTTCTTGTCCGACGGAGCGAACTGGGGGTGCAGGAAGAAGTCGATCTGCTCCGGCTTCACCCGCAGCACGGCCTCCTGGCGGGAGATGCGCTTCTCCCGGGCCAGCTCCACCGCGATGCGCACCGCCGCCTGCGCCGTGCGCTTGGCGTCGCGCGTCTGCAGCATCCACAGCTTGCCCTGCTCGATGGTGAACTCCACGTCCTGCACGTCGCGGAAGTGCCGCTCGAGCTTCCCGCAGTAGCGCTCCAGCTGGGCGTAGAGCTTCGGGTGCAGCTCCTTCAGGGCGGAGATGCGCAGCGTGGGGCGCGTGCCCGACACCACGTCCTCGCCCTGGGCGTTGGAGAGGTAGTCGCCCTCCATCTCCGGCTCGCCGGTGGACACGTTGCGCGTCGTCACCACGCCGGTGCCCGAGCCCTCGCCCCGGTTGCCGAACACCATGGTAACGATGTTCACGGCCGTGCCCAGGTCATGCGCGATACCCGCCGCGTTGCGGTAGTCCACCGCGCGCTTGCCATTCCAGCTGCGGAACACCGCCTCGGTGGCCAGCCGCAGTTGCTCGATGGGCTCCTGGGGGAAGTCCCGCCCCGTCTTCTCGCGGATGATGCGCTGGAAGGCCTGGGTGATGGCCTTCAAGTCCTCGGCGGGCAGCGCCGCGTCGTTCTCCAGGCCCCGCTGGCGCCGGTACTCCTCCAGCACGTGCTCGAAGGGCTCGTCGGGCAGGTCCAGCACCACCGTGCCGAACATCTGCACCAGGCGGCGGTAGGCGTCATAGGCGAAGCGCGCATCCCCCGTCTCGGCGGCGAGGCCCACCACCACCGCGTCGTTCAGCCCGAGGTTGAGGATGGTGTCCATCATCCCCGGCATGGAGAAGCGCGCGCCGGAGCGGCAGGACACGAGCAGGGCGTTGTCCGGGTCCCCGAAGGTGCGGCCCGCCCGCTTCTCCAGCTTGCGCAGCGCCGCGAGCGCCTGCTCCCAGAGGCCCTCGGGGAAGCGGCTGCCCGCGGCGAGGAAGGCGTTGCAGGCCCGCGTGGTGACGATGAAGCCGGGCGGCACGGGCAGCCCGATGCGCGTCATCTCGGCGAGGTTGGCCCCCTTGCCGCCCAGCAGCTCCTTCATGTCTCCACGGCCCTCGTCGAAGAGGTACACCCACTTCTCCCGCGTGGCCTTGGAGGCGCGGGGACGCTTGGAGACACGGGCCGTCTTGGAGACGCGGGCGCTCTTGGGGGCGCGGGCGAGCCGGGGTCCGGGTTGGGCGCGGCGGGGCATGGTGAGCAACTCCGAGAAAAGGGCGTGGAAACCACGCAAGCGGAGTCGCAGCACGTGCCGTGCCAGCCGTACTTCAGGGCGATCAACCGTCGCCCGGCGCGCAATTCCTGCGGCCCCCGTGCTCCAAACTGGGGGCGCGCCGTCCAAGGGCGCAAGCTTTGCCTGCTCCCTCGCAACCTGGAGCTCCTACTACTTGCCCTGGGTGTATTGCCGCCTACTGAGTCTTGAAGAGCTGAATCTGCCATCCCCCCCTGGGTTTTGGCTCCAGTAGAGGCGGCAAGACCCTCTCCGCCACGGCTACGCGCGCCGTGTCATCCATCAAGAGCAGGAGGGGGCCTGTCCCTTGGGAAGACGGTTCCTCGGCCAGCAGGGTGTTGAGGGTACTTGCTACGGCACCCGAGCTGAGGCTGGCGTCTTTGCGTGTGGTGATTCCCGCCAGCCCCGAGATGTCGCGGTATCGGATTTGGAGCCGCTCGAAGAGGTTGAAGAACAGCTTCCGGTTCATGACACCCATGTCGAATCGAGGGACGGCCCGGAGGTCCATCAGCCATCTTGGGCGAACGTCTTCGAGCAGCGCAGTGAAGGTGCCTGCCCGAGCACCCGACATGTCCACAAGACCCAGCAGCGCAGACGGCTCAGGAAAGAGCGAGCGCTGAGCACTCGGTTCGTGACGTTTCGCGGGTGGCTTGACCGCAGCCTGCTTCGTGGGCTCGACCACCAACCGGAGATGAGAGACCGTTCCCTCTCTAGCCATGTGACGCCTCCACGTCCTGCATGAGCCTGGCCTCCAACTCCACGTAGCTCCCCTTGCTGATGTCCCAGGCCGTCTCCCAATCGGGCTCGCCAAACTGCAGGGTGCCGTCCACCGCGGATTTGAGCTCCCGGTCCTTGAGGAAGGCCCGTGCGTACATACGAGGCGCTACCCCCGTGAACGGCCTGAAGAGCACCTTCCTCTCCAGCTCTTCCTGGCCCTCGTGCTTCTTCGGAGCACTTGGCCGCAGCCAGTCACGAACAGTCATGGTGATGGAGTCCTCGTGGAGGTCCAGCGCGCGGCTCTTCGGATAGGGTTCGATGTACTGCACCTCATCCACTCCTGCGCCCACGATGTGGCGGGCGCAGTAGTGACATGGAAAGGTGGTCACGAAGAGTCGGCTGCCAGCGGTAGAGATGCCTTTACGTGCTGCGCTCAGCAATGCATCCATCTCCGCGTGAACGGCACGACTGAACTCGAGCAGCCCGCCAATCCGGGAACTGCGTAGCGCTTTCTTGAGTTCTTCTCGTTGCTCGCCCTGGAATTGAGCCAACGCGGGAATCTGTCCCAGCAGTTCCTCGATGATGGAGTTCTGCTCCTGGGTGTTGCTACAGAAGGGTTTCTTGCCGTCTGGATGCCGCTGGTAGACGCACCGGTGGTCGTGCCCCTCGGGTGTGTCGAAACCCTCGCCGTACACCCCGCCACCGGCGCGAGGGACCTCATTGGCTCCAGTGGCCACGAGGTTGCCGGCAGCATCGACCAACGAGGCACCGACCTGTCGCGACATGCAGGCGCTACGCATCTGCGCACCGTAGGCCGCATGCATGGCGGTCTCGGACGTCCTTGGGCGGACCACCTCACTGTGGGTGATGATCTTGACCAGGCGTGACAACTGGTCGGGTATGTCCCAGTCGGGGTTGGCGGTTCGTCCGTCCCTCTTGAACCGCTCCTCGCTGTTGTCGAGGAAGTAGTCGGACAGGTGGAATGCGTCCGAGACCCGTTGGCCGTACTTCTCCCTGGCCTTGGCGTCTCGTTGCATGAAGAGCTCCGCGTCCTTGCGGCCCGCGTTGCTGAACTTTTCCACGAGCCTTCCCAATCGCACTCTCTCATCACAGACGACGCCGATGAGCGCGAAGGCATTGCGGTAGATGCTCCGCAGAAGGAGGGCCTCCGCAGGATGGCGGAGCGCATCGAGAATGTAGGCGCGGCGCTTGCCGTCAGGGTGGATGGGGGTTCGGCCTGAGGCATCAGTGCCCTGCCTGAAAGCACGAGTCTGGCGGACCTTCCGACAGAGCGCGTTCGCGACGGCCGTGTGGTCGTTGCGTTCCTTGCGCATGGCATCGCCGAGGTTCTGCAGCATCGTGGCGTGGTGAAGGTTGCTACGCTGCAACCTCTTGGCCAGTTCCCCTTTGCTGGCCCACGTAATGAACTCCTCCCGGACCTGCCGAAGCGTCGACTCGTAGGCAGTGCCCGATACCGTGTCGTCCGCCAGCAACTCCGCCAGGGTCCCTTGCCGCTGGTGGGCCCAATCGATGATCTCGTCCCGTGCCTTCAGGAGCGTCACTTCGTAGGCGCCACTGGGAAGGGCCTCGTCTTCCAGAAGTTCCTTCAGCTTCTGGGCGATGGTGCTCGTGCCCGAGCCGACATGACCCACCACGGCGAAGACGAGCTCATGAGCCGCGTGGGCCTTGAACATTTCCTGGGCCCCAGACCCAGGAGTCGCATGGGTTGGCCTTGAGGAAAGAGGAATGGCTTCGGCAGCCTTGGTGCTCATTAGGGTCAGCGTACGTTGATGCCCCAGCGGCACGGAAGCCCGCGCTGGGGCGGCGGCATGTACTCCACAATCCTTCATCCGCCAATCGTGTTCACGTACGAGCCGTTGCCACTCCCGGTTCGTTCGGGAGCACAGGCGGTGTGTGCGCCTGTGCCCAGGTCCCCCCATGCTGTCCAATCGCTGGACTACTTGCCCTTGGTGTAGTCCCGGCTGGCGATGACGCCCTGCACCTCGGCCAGCGCGCGAGCACCCGAGGCCGACTCCAGCGCCTTCTCGGCGATGGCCTGCACCTGACGCTTGGCCTCGTTCAGCTCCGTCTGCAGCGAGAGGATGGCCTGCGCCTGCTTGGCGTTGGTCTCCTTCAGGGACGCAATCTCCATGCTGGCCACGCGCTGCGCCGTCTCGGCGTCCTTCTGCGCCAGGGTGAACTTCAGCTCCCAGTCGGACTTCACCTGGTTGCTCGCGATGGCCGCCGCCGCGCCCGTCTCCTTCTTCAGCACCGCCGGGAAGTCCGCCACCTGCTTGCGCAGATCCTCCAGCTCCTTCTCGCGCAGCTTCAGCGCCTCCTCGCGCACCGCCCACTCCTTCTCCAGCTTCTCCTTGCGGTCGCGCTCGGCGGCGGACTGCACCCGCATCTGCTCGGCGAAGGCGTCCTGCTCCTTCTTGCGCGACAGCTGCATGGCGTACGTGTACTCCTCCTCCGCCCGCTTGCGCGCCACCTCGAGCGCGTCCCGCTCGGCCGCCAGGTCCTGGGCGAACTTCGTGCGCGTGTCGGCGATCTCCTTCTGCAGCCGCTCCATCTCCGCCTGCAGCTCCTCCTTCTTCCGGTCGTACTCGGCCACCAGCACGTCGATGGCGCTCGCGGCGATGTCCTGGCCGTGCAGGGCCGTGAGCTCCTCCGTCTTGAGCTGGATGGCCTCGTCCAGCTGCTTGAGCTCCTCCACCAGCGCCATCACCTGCTCGTTGATGCCGGCCAGGGTGCGGTTGATGGTGAGGCCCGCCTCGGTGACCTTCTTCACCGCGGACTCGGCCGTGAGGCTGGAGACGTCCGTCAGCACGCTCTTGGCGTGGGTGGTGCGCGCCTCCTGCTCCTTGGCCGAGACCACCGGCTTGTTGCGGTTCTTCCGGGCCAACTCCTCGAAGGCGGCCTTGGTCTGCTCGGTGGTGCGGCTGCGGGAGGCCTTGCGGGCGGCGGCGGTGCGAGTAGCCATGTGTGTGATGCTCCAGGTCGGGTCCGGGTCCTCTCAGGTAGGGCCCGGACGTGGCGGTGGGAGTGCTCGGCCCCCTCTCGGGCGGCCATGCGTAAGAAATACCCAATGGGTCTGACATTCCCCGGGCTCCGAGGAGGCTCCCGGAAGGGGTTTTCCGCACCAGACCTGGGATGTCAGACCCACCCCTCCACGCAACCTCGCTGGTACGGTAGGGAAAGGCCTACGCACGCGTGCGTGGAAGGAGGCCCGGATGAGGCAGTGGACATGGCTGGCGGTGGGCGTGGTGCTGGGGGCGGGCGTGGGCGTGGCGCGCTCCCGGAAGCCGGTGGTGCGCGAGGAGATTCGCGTGAAGGTGGACGGCGTCACCGAGCGCTGGCGGCTCGAGTGGAAGGAGCCTCCCGCGCTCGCGTGCTTCGAGACGGAGGGCGTCTCGTGTCCCTGCGAGGGTTTCGCGCAGGGGGAGCGTGGCGCGTTGGAGCTCGTGCGCTCGCGCCCGGGAGGGCCCGAGGAGCGTCTCCCGCTCTCTCCGTTGTTCGCCGATGCCGGGCCGGGCGGGGCGCCCCCCCTGGCGATGTTGCGCGGCTGGGAGCCGGCCGCGGATGACGAATCCATCGACCCCGGTGAGCGGCTCCGGGTGCTCGGCCGCCGCAAGCGCGTGCGGGCGATGGTGCTCGGGGACTATGACCATGACGGGCAGGCGCGCGAGTTCGTGCTGCAGACGCAGGCCTACGGGTGCGGCATGCGCGAGGCGGTGCTCATCGGCGTGGACCGGCGCGATGGACGCGTACGCGCGCTGGGCACCGCCGAGCATCCCGGCACGCCCCTGGTGCTGGAGCCGGAGACCTGGGCGAGGCTGCGGGGCTCGGCGCGAATCGAGTCGGTCGAGACGCCGTGCGGGGACCACGGCAGCGAGCGGGAGCGGGTGCTGCGGGTGCACGCCGACGAGAAAGGGCTGCACGCCACGAGCGAGCTCTACCTGTGCACCGACACGGGGCGCGGCGCCCTGGACTCGAGCGAGGTGCTCTGAGCCGGGCGCCGCGGTTCCGCTTCAGTCCTCGTCCTTGAGCAGGAAGTCGTTGTTGATGACCTTGAACGACAGCCTGCCGCCGAGCGTGGGCGAGTGCCGCTCGGCGAGGGGGCGCACCACGATGCCCTCCTTGCGGTTGCGCGTGCCCGGGTAGAAGCCCTGGGCGAGCTTCAGGTAGTGCTCCAGGCCGTGCTCGAACGTCCGCGCGGCCTCGCCCGTGACGACGTGCTCCACCGGCACCGTGCGCAGCCCGTGCTCCGCGCAGAACGCGACGAGCTCGGCATGGCCGAGGGCGCGCCCGCTCCGCGTGTCGTGGACGCTGAAGACGAACAGGTCCGGCTCGGCGAGGCCCAGGCGGTTCTTCTGGATGCCGGGGCCACACACCTCGCCCTGCACGGCGAAGCCGGGCGGGAGCACGGTGTCGAGCTCGTACTTCCCGGCCATGCGCCACGCCGGGTGCGAGACCTCGCGCGTCAGCGCCCAGTTGCGCGAGCACGCCACCAGCTCGCCCTCCAGCGGCCGGAAGAAGGTCGCCGAGGTCCCATCCAGCTTCGTCGTCACGTAGAAGTCGTGGCCGCGCAGCTCCTCCAGCACGCCCAGCGCCGACTGGAGGCGGATCTCATCCGTCCTGGGCACCTGGCCCGGGAAGGCACCGGAGACCTCTCGCGTGTCGGTCACCACGGGCTCGTACTTCACGACGCCGAGCACGTCGCGCACGTCGGTGCCCTGGGGCGGCACCTCGCCGGGAAGGATGGAGACGGGCAGGGCGAGCCCCTGCGACAGCACGCCCCTCAGGCGCGCCGTCTTCACCCGGAAGCCTCGGGGCCGCATGAACTCCGCCCACGGGGCGCTCTCGGGCAGCAGGCTGTCGATCTCGAAGAAGACGCAGGGGTCGCCCGGGGAGAACTCGCCCTTCTTGACCACGACGTCCCAGCCCATCACCCGCGCCTTGAGGATGTTGTCGGCTCCCGAGATGGGCTCGAGGTGGTCGATGCGCTGGACGGATACGAGCTTTCTCTCCATGGCGGGGTCTCCGGGCGGGGCGGGCGGAGTGCGCGTCCCGCGGTCCCGGACGCGGGGCCGGCGCGCTTCCTGACCGGCCCGCGTCCGTGGACTTCAGGGGACCTGGACCAGCACGGCGTCGAGGGCCCGGTTGAAGCCCTGGGGGTCGTCCATCATGAGCCAGTGCGAGACGTCGGGCACGGTGGTGGTGGTGACCCCGGGGATGCTGCGCGAGGCGGTGAAGGGGTTCTCCTCCGCGGCGCCCTGGGCCTCGATGGCGAAGCGCGGCCCGGTGTAGCGGTCCAGTCCGGGGCGCGGCGAGAACGCGCCCATGGAGCGGCGCAGGGCGACGATGGTGGTGGGGTCGACACGGCCGACCGAGGCCAGGACGTGCTCGCGCGTCACGGGCCGGGCCTTGGGGCCGAGCATCTGCGCGAACTCCGCTTGCACCTGCGCGGGCCCGTAGCCTTCCGGGGGCTTGTTGAACCAGTCCTTCATCTCCTGGGGCGCCTGGCTCACGTCGCCCACCGCGTCGACGTAGAGGAGCGCGGCCAGCTTCTCCGGATGCTTCGCGGCGTAGGCGGAGATGACGCTGCCGGACATGCTGTGGCCCACCAGCACGAAGCGCTCGATGCCCAGCGCGCGCACCACGCGGTCCAGGTCCTCCGCGAGGGCCTTGATGGTGTAGACGCCGTCGCTCGCGGGCTGCGAGCCGCCATGGCCTCGCTGGTCATGGGCCACGGCCCGGCGCGAGGCCCGGACGTGGTCGAGCTGCGCGCGCCAGACCTCCAGGTCCGCGCCGAGTCCGTGGACGAAGACCACCGGCGTGCCGCCGCTTCCTCCATCGGAGACGCGGAGCTTGCCGGCCCCGCCCTCGACGAAGGTGAAGGTCTCCTGTCCGGATGGCGTGGCCGGGCGCGTCGTGGCGCATCCGAGCCAGGTGAGAACGAACAGACCGAGTATCCAACGTGGCATGGCGCTCCTCCTGAAGTGGGGCGCCAACATACCGGGGGGCGCGGTGGGGCACGGAGGCCGTCCGGGTGGGAGAGGTGTTCCACGCGTGCTGGCTCCGGAGTTCCATGGCGTCATGAAACACCCCGCTCATGTCGTCTCTTTTGCTTCTTCGTCAAGAAAGATTGAGGCTGGGAGGAGCGCCGTCCCGAGCCAGCAGCGAGAGAGGTGACCGTGAACAGCCAGGAACTCCGCCGTGCCGCCGATGTCCTCCGCTCCGCCGAGGCCCTCCTCATCGGCGCCGGTGCCGGGATGGGCGTCGACTCGGGCCTGCCCGACTTCCGCGGCACCGAGGGCTTCTGGCGCGCCTACCCGGCCTACGCGAAGCTCGGGCTCGACTTCGCCTCCATGGCCAACCCCCAGTGGTTCCGGAAGGACCCCGAGTTCGCCTGGGGCTTCTACGGCCACCGGCTCGGGCTGTACCGCGCCACGACTCCCCACCCCGGCTTCGAGTTGCTGCGCACCTGGGCCTCCCGCATGCGCCACGGCTCCTTCGTCTTCACCTCCAACGTCGACGGCCAGTTCCAGAAGGTCGGCTTCGCCGAGGAGCGGGTGCTCGAGGTCCACGGCTCCATCCACCACGTGCAGTGCCTCGGCTCCTGCCAGGGGATTGCCTCCGCCGCTCCGTACTCCGTGGAGGTGGACCCGGAGAGTTTTCGCGCCCGGCCTCCCCTGCCCACGTGCCCGCGCTGTGGCTCGCTCGTGCGGCCCAACATCCTCATGTTCGGGGACTGGGGGTGGGACTCCTCGCGTACAGAGGCTCAGGAGGAGCGGATCTCGGCGTGGATGGAGGCGGTGAAGCCCGGCTCGCTGGCCATCATCGAGTGCGGCGCGGGGACGGCGATTCCCTCGGTGCGGCACTTCTGCGAGCGCATGATGGCCACTGGCCAGGGGACGCTGATTCGCATCAACGTGCGCGAGCCGGAGGTCCCCGCGGGGGGAATCAGTCTTCCCCTGCGTGCTCTGGAGGCACTGCGGGGGATTGCACAGGAGATGGAGCGCGGGTGACTCAGGTGAGTGAGGGGGTTGGCGCCGGGCTCTCGTCCGCCCTCGGTGCTCCCACCGCCAGCCCCGCCGCGCTCAGCCGCACCAGGACGATCCACACCACGTCCGCCATCAGCAGGTGCACCAGCTGCATCCACACCGGCGCCAGCAGCAACAGGTTCACCACTCCCGCCATCAGCTGCAGCCCGTAGAGCACGCCCAGTTGCCCCGCCGCCCGTTTCGTCTCCGGCGAGGGCCTCAGCCGCGCCACCGTCGTCGCCGAGAACACCACCAGCGCTCCCACCACCACCGCCAGCGCCGGGTGCAGCACCCTCAGCCGCAGCAGCACGTGCGCCGTGGGCGAAATGTCCTGGCGGAATCCGTCCGCCAGGCTCGACGCCGGGAAGAGCGTGTCCCCCAGCGCCGCGATGGCCCCGCTCACCCCCAGCACCAGCAGCCCCACCAGGCTCCCGCCCACCAGCCACCCCGTCAGTCCCTGCTGGCGCCACGTCAGCCGCTCCCGGCCTCCCGCGAACCAGCACGTCAGCGCCATCGTCCCCACCAGCAGGAACGTGTTGATGAGGTGCGCCGCCATCCACCACGCCCGCGCCAGCGACTCGTTGCCCGCCACCATCTTGAAGAGCACCAGCCCCGCCCCCAACGCCGCCTCCGTCACCATGAAGACGAGCGAGAAGATGGCCGCCTTGCGCACCGGGTGCCCCTTCGCGTGCCCCCTCACCCCCCACACGCACAGCACCACCGCCAGGATCATCACCAGCCCGCTTGTCAGCCGGTGCGTGTACTCGATGAGCGTCTGCACGGTGGGCGCGCGGGGCACCACCTCGCCGTTGCACACCGGCCAGTGGTCTCCACACCCCGCCCCCGAGCCCGTGGCACGCACGAACGCGCCCCACAGCACCACGGCCAGCGTGTAGACGAGGGTGGACCAGCTCAGGACTCGGAAGCCTCGGGAGGACACGGAAGCGCTCATCGTCGCTCCCCTCCCTAGCCCACTTCGCCCCCGGCCGCCCCCTCGCGAGCCTCCGGCCTCGTACGTCTGGCTACTCGCCCGCTTCACCACCACCCATATCCACCGGGTATCCGAAAACCCCCCGGCTTCATCCTGGATATGGCGCTGGATGTGCCTGCCTGCTCCTGGAAGCCCCCTGGATGATTTCCAAACGGCTTCCCAGGGCCCGAAAACGTTGGCACGGCCCCTGCTACATGTCCTCTCGGTAACGATTTCGAGTTCGGGCGCCTCGGTGCCCGAAGCGCTCCGTGGGCCGGAGGCCCCCCACTTCGGCCCACGAGCGCATCTTTTCACGGCTGTAGTCGTAGCCATGCACCGCGGGTCGGGTTCGCCCCCTGTCCTGGCCCGCGGTGTTCTTTTTCAGCCCGCGATGCGCAGCCTGTCCGCCCCCAGCACCGCTGGCAGTGAGCCGAAGGCGAGCGAGCGCTCGATGACGTTGCGCAGCTCGCGCACGTTGCCGGGCCAGGTGTGCGCCACCAGCGCCGCCAGCGCGTCCGGCCCCAGCTGCGGTGGCTCCCGCCCCTCGGGGCTGAGCTGGTTCACGAAGTGGCGTGCCAGGGCGATGATGTCCTCGCGCCGCTCGCGCAGCGGGGGCACGCGCACGGGCACCACCTGCAGCCGGTAGTAGAGGTCCTCGCGGAAGCGGCCCTCGCGCACCAGCTGTCCCAAATCCCTGTGCGTGGCGGCGATGACGCGCACGTCCACGTGCGCCGGCCGCGTCTCGCCCAGGGGGAAGATTTCGCCGTTCTCCAGGAAGCGCAGCAGCTTGGGCTGCACCTCGAGCGGCAGCTCTCCAATCTCGTCCAGGAAGAGCGTGCCCCCGTGGGCGGCGCGGATGACGCCCGGGTGGTCCGTGGCCGCGCCCGTGTAGGCGCCGCGCCGGTAGCCGAAGAGCTGTCCCT
Organism: Archangium sp.; assembly: GCF_057119385.1. Classification (NCBI taxonomy): domain Bacteria; kingdom Pseudomonadati; phylum Myxococcota; class Myxococcia; order Myxococcales; family Archangiaceae; genus Archangium; species Archangium sp. Next base: position 61,974 of record NZ_DBNGVP010000125.1, read on the forward strand.
CGAAGAGCTCGCGCGGCACCGCGGCGCAGTTGAAGGCGACGTAGGGCCGCTCGGCCCGGGCCGACAGCTGGTGGAGCGCGCGGGCCACCACCTCCTTGCCGCTGCCGGACTCGCCGGTGACGATGACGGTGGCGCGCGAGCCGCTCAGCCCCGCCAGCTCCGTCTTCAGCTTGCGCATGGCGGGCGAGGCGGCGATGAAGCCGGGCACCTCGGGCGCGCTCTCGGGCTCGCGCAGCGGGGGCTCCGCCTGGGCGAAGCCGCGCAACATGGCCACCTCCAGCGCGAAGCCCGCAAGGCGCGCCAGGGCGCACAGCAGGGCCCGTCCATCCGCGGGCAGCGGGCCCGCCACGCCCACGCGCAGCCGGCGGCCACACCCGTCACCGAACTCCACCCACTCGCTGGCGGGCACGCCGGCCTCGCCCAGCAGCGGCGTGGCGCGGCCTTGCGAGTCCAGCTCCTCCAGTCGCGCGGCGCGGCCGGGGAAGAGTCCCTCGAGCACCGCCACCAGCTCGCGCTGGATGAGGGGCGCGCCCATGCCGCGCACGGCGAGCCGCTCGAAGGGCACCACCAGCGACTCGGCACCCAGCCGGGGCGCCGCCTCCGGGGAGGGGGGGTGCTGCGCGGGGGGAAGGTCCGCGCTGAAGTCCATGGGCGGGGTGATGCCGTAGCGGCGCAGCTCCTCCTCGCATTGGGCGAGCACGGCCTCGGTGCCCGGCTCCCCCAGGGCGCGCGCCGTCAGGGCCAGCGTGCGGCGGGTGAGGGCGGCCTCGGGCTGATCTCCCGCGAGGGTGAAGGTGGCCAGCGAGGCTTCCAGCTTCTCGCGGGCCTCGCGCCAGTGGCCCTCGCGCACGAGCAGCAGGCCCTCCTGGCGGTGCAGCAGCGCGGTGTGCCAGGCGGAGGGGAACTGCTCCAGCATGGAGCGGGCCCGGCGCAGGGCCGCGCGGGCCTCCGGCAGCTGGAACGCGGCGGCGCGTGTCCCCACCTCGCCGATGAGGCAGTCGCGCCGCAGGTAGGGCCAGCCTCCCACCTCCAGCACCCGCGCGTGGGCGGTGGCGTAGCCCTCCGCGGCCCGCTGCACGTGGCCCTCGGCCCAGTCCGCCAGCGCCTCCGCGAAGCAGCCGTAGACGCGGGTGAGGGACTGCTGGACGGGGCCCTCATAGCGGGAGAGGCGCGCCGCCAGCTCGCGGATGTTCGCGTAGCGGCCGGTGAGGTACAGCAGGCGGGTGCGCTGCCCCACCAGGTGGTGCGGCGTCCAGCGCAGCTCCTCGGTCACCGCCTCCGCCTGGTCCAGCACCGCCTCGGCCTCGGTGAAGCGGCCCAGACGCATCAGCGCGTCCGCCTCCGCGCGCGCGGCGTAGACGAAGGAGATGCCCCGGGGGATGCGTCCGCTCCAGGCCACCTCGCGGGCGCGGCGCACCAGGGCGAGCGCCTCGTCGGGCGCGCACGCCTCGTCCAGCCGGCGCTGCGCGAGGAAGCCGAGGTTGCGCGCCTCGAGGAAGGCATAGCCCATGCGCGCCGCGCTCTGCGCCGTCTCGCGGAAGCGCCGGGTGGCCAGCGAGGCCTCGCCCCGGAAGGCCGTCTCGTGGGCGATGGCATCCGAGGCCACCAGCCGCAGCGTCGGGTCCGCCACCCCCGTGATGGCCTCCTCCAGCCGCCCGTACTGGCGGATGATGAGCTCGGGGGTGACGAGGTAGAAGGCCGCGGCGAGCTCCGCCACGCGCAGGTGGCAGCGCACCTCCCCGCTGGAGAAGACGTGGGGGCCCAGCAGCGCCTCGGCGCGCGCCACGTGCACGTTCACCTTGCCCGCGTCGAAGATGCGGCCGTCCGGCGAGGCGAAGAGGTTGGCGGCCATGGCGTGCACGTGGGCGGCGGAGTCGTCGGGCAGCACCCCCGCCTCGGCCTCGTCCAGGTGGGGCAGCAGCACGGTGAAGGCGCGCCGCACGTCCTCGAAGCCCCAGCGGTACACGTAGGCCAGGCCCGCCGCCGCCAGGGCGCGCGCGCCCGTGGAGCGCAGGGACCCCGAGGTGAGCAGCCCCAGCAGCGCGTCCTCCGCGGCCCGCCAGTCGGCCCGTTGCAGCAGCGTCAGGCAGGGAGACAGCCGGGTGCGCTCCTCGCGCGACATGTCCTGCCGGAGCAGGCTGAGGGACGGGCGGGGAGGGGGAGGCAGGGCTGGCTGGCCGCCCCCGGCGAGCTGGCGCAGGGCCTCCATCACCCGGCCCCTGGGACGGCGGGCCTGCGCGGCGGCCTCCGGGAGCTCCCAGCGGTACACCGTGAGGGGGGTCACTCCGAGCTGCCGGGCGAACGCCGCCCGGCTCCGCTCTCCGCGCAGCGCGCGAATCGCCTCGGGTCCCAATGCCTCTGCTTCGTTCCTCGACACGGCCGTCCCCTTGCGGCCCCCCACCGCCCGCTCTTCTTCGTTCATCTGGCGGGGAAGGGCAAACCTTGCTGTGGGCCTGCGAACAGGCGGGCGCCCCGCATCCATCCCCGGGTGGGGAAAGGAGCGTCATCGAATCGTGGGCAGACAGGGCGCGCCCGGTGTAACACCGGGACGTAACGCCGCCGCCGCCGGGAGACAGCCATGGCTCCGCAACCGCCTCCTCCACCGCCCGAGTTGCCCCTCCAGAAGCACCTGCGCCGCATGCTGGAGGCCCTCGCGGAGGGCCAGAAGCGCCACGCCCACTGGAAGGAGACGTGGGAGCGCCAGCACGCCGAGGAGATGGAGCGGTGGGCGGAGCGGCACGCCGAGGCGGTGGAGAAGGGGGCGGAGCGGTGGGCCCAGGGGGTGGAGCGGTGGGCGGAGCGGCACGCCGAGGGGGTGGAGCGGTGGGCCAAGGGGGTGGAGAAGTGGGCGGAGTACGTGGGCTCGCTGGGCGAGCACCTGGAGAAGAAGGAGCGCCGCAAGTGGGAGCGGCGCATGGCGCGCGAGCAGCTGAAGGAGCAGCGGCGCGCGCTCAAGCGGCAGCGGGAGCTGGAGGAGGCCAACCCGCTGATGGGGTGGGTGTTCGCGCTGGCGGCGCTGGTGATGGCGGGAATGGCCGTGCTGAACGTCCACACGCTGTGGTGGCTCATCTTCGTGGCGCTGGGCATGGGGGCGTCGGCGGCGGGGATTCTGGGCCGGGCCCGGCAGCACCAGCTCCAGGAGCGGCAGAAGCAGGGGCTGGGCGCGGGCGAGGAGGCTCGGGAGGAGGCACGGGAGGAGGCGCCCGAGCGGACCGCCGGGGCGGAGGCACCCCGGCAGGCGGAGGACCCGAGGACGGCGCGGGTGGACTCGCTGTGCGACAAGCTGCTGGCGGAGCTGCGCGCGGGGCCGGGGGTGCTGCGGGAGGTGGTGCACCAGCCGGAGCAGACGGTGGAGGGGCTGCGCAAGAGCTGCCATGAGCTGGCGCGGCGGGAGCGGGAGCTGCGCGCGTTGAGCCCGCCGGAGGAGGAGCGCCGGCTGGAGGAGGAGCGCACGAGGCTGGCGGCGCGGGTGGAGTCCGAGCGCGACGCGGTGGTGAAGGAGCGGCTGGAGAGCGCGTTGCGGCTGTTGGATGAGCAGCGCAAGCAGCGGGCGGAGCTGGCGACGGCGGCCTCGCGGCTGGAGGCCGAGCACATGCGCCTGTTCTACACGCTGGAGAATCTCTACACGCAGGTGCTGCGGGTGCGCTCGGCGGACGCGGCGGGCGCGGACGTGGCGGGGGCGGGCCTGCGCCGCAGCGTGGAGCAGCTCGGCCTGGAGATGGACGCGGTGGCCGAGGCGCTGGAGGAGGTCCACCGCGACGCGCCGCCCCGGACGCGGGTGCCCACGCGGTAGCGGCGGAGACGGTTTCCACCGGCGTGGACGGTCGCGCCCCGCGCCTGACGCATCAGGTAGACCTGTTCAGGGAGTTATACGGCTCACCCGAGGGAAGGCGGGAGCTGGAGGCGGTCGTCCACTACCTTCAGGAGCGGGGGACGAAGACTACTGGAGAAGTCACCCGGCAGGTGTTGGGTTGCGTGATGCGGGAACAACGAGTGGAGGCACTGATGTGGACAGAGGGACAGCGGCTCCGGGCGGAAGGACGCAAGGTGGGACGGGTGGAGGGACTGGCCGAAGGATTGGCCAAGGCGGTGCTTCGGATCCTCGCCGCCCGGGGTGTTCGCATGGGTGACAAGACGCGCCAGCGCATCCTGGGGTGTACGGACCTGGCCACGCTCGATCGCTGGTTCGAGCGGGCCTTGCACGCCAGGAGGCTCTCCGATGTGCTGAAGGAGCCGGGGACCTCCTCCTGACCCGGGCTCCCCGGAGTGCTCCTGTTCCTCCGCCCCGACGTCCCATCCCCGAGCTGCCCGGAGTCGTTGTCACCCCACCCGCGCACGGTGCCGTCCGTGAGGCGCACCCGGTGACAATTTTCGGACGCGGGCCCTACTCGCTGGCCTGCGCCTGCGTGCGCGCGGGCGCCGGGGCCGAGGGGTTCGACAGGCGCACCGTCTTGATGTTGAGGAACTCGAGCAGCCCGTGGCGCGCCAGCTCGCGCCCGTGGCCCGAGGCCTTCACCCCACCGAAAGGCAGGCGCGGGTCGCTCGCCACCATGCCGTTGACGGCCACCGTGCCGGCCTCCAGCCCGTCGATGAAGAAGCGCTGCTCGGCCTCGTCGCGCGTCCACACGCTGGCGCCCAGCCCGTACGGCGAGTCGTTGGCGAGCCGCAGCGCGTCCCGGGCATCCTTCGCGCGGAAGAGCACGGCCACCGGGCCGAACATCTCCTCCGTATACGCCGGAGAGCCCGGCGGAGGATGGGCCAGCACCGTGGGCGGGTACCAGAAGCCCGGCCCCGAGGGCTTGAGTCCCCCCAGCAGCAGCTTCGCCCCCGCAGCCACGCTGCGCTCCACCTGCGCATGCAGCCCGTCCCGGATGCTCTGCAGGGCCAGCGGCCCCACCTCCGTCTTCGCCTCCATCGGGTCCCCCACCACCACGCGGCGCATCCGCTCGAGGAAGCGCCGCTCGAACTCGTCATAGATGGGCGCGGTGGCGATGAAGCGCTTGGCGGCGATGCAGGACTGGCCGTTGTTGATGAGGCGGGCCTTCACCGCCGTCTCCACCGCGGTGTCCAGGTCCGCCCCGGGCAGCACCACGAAGGGGTCGCTCCCGCCCAGCTCCAGCACCACCTTCTTGAGCTGCTGGCCCGCGCGCTGGCCCACGTCGCGCCCGGCGCCCTCGCTGCCGGTGAGCGTCACCGCGCGGATGCGCGGGTCCTCGATCAGCCGGCGCACCCCCGCCACGTCCACCCGCAGCGTCTGGAACACCCCCTGGGGGAAGCCCGCGCGCAGGAAGAGCTCCTCCAGCGCGAGCGCGCACTGGGGCACGTTGTGCGCGTGCTTGAGCAGCCCCACGTTGCCCGCCATGAGCGCGGGGGCGGCGAAGCGCACCACCTGCCAGAAGGGGAAGTTCCACGGCATGATGGCCAGCACCGGCCCCAGCGGCTGGTAGCGCACGAAGCTCGTGTCCGGCGCCGTGTCCACCGGCTCGTCCGCGAGGAAGCGCCCGGCGTTCTCCGCGTAGTAGTGGCAGGCCGTGGCGCACTTGCGGGCCTCGGCGCGCGCCGCCTCCAGCGGCTTGCCCATCTCCTGCGTCATCATCCGCCCGTACGCGTCCGCCTCCGCCTCCAGCAGCTCCCCCGCCCGCTTCATCCACCCGGCGCGCTCGGCCAGCGGGGTGTGGCGAAAGGTGTGGAACGTCTCCGCGGCCCGGCGCAGCCGCGCCTCCACCTCGTCCGGCATGTGGGGGGGGAAGGTGCGCAGCGTCCTACCGGTGGTGGGCTCGACGGTGGCGAAGCTCATGGGGCTCTCCTCGAAGGCGCGGAGTGTGGGCCCGGCTCCCCGAGGGCCACAAGCCACGTGTGGGGCCCCCGTTCACGCCTTCACGCGACTTCCGGACAGGGTTGTCGCGGTGCTAGGTTCTCCGGAGATGGCATGGCTGTCATGGTTGACTGTTATTGCAAGGTTTCTGATTCAATCTTGAAGCACGAGTTTCAACTTCGACGCGTTATGTCCGTCCCCTTTGAAAATCAGGCTTTCCTTTGTTTAATATAAACGTCATGTTTCAGTGCTGACGGCACGTTCGTGAGAGCGTTCCAGTATTTTCGCGGGCTTGGGGGGTTGGCGCGGTTCCTGCTCTTTTCCCGTGCAAGTGGGACCGGTGGGGTGGCAGCAACGTTGCTTCTCCGGCCTTGTAGAAACTCTTCATTGAGGAACTCATGCGCTTCAATCTCCGCCACATCGTCCCGGTTGCCCTGCTCTCGCTGGTGGGGTGCGGTGTCGAGACTCCCGTCTCCGAGACGTTGCCGGCCGCGGCCGAGGAGCTGGGCCAGGAGCAGTCGATGCTCCAGGTGTCCGACTGCCCGGGCTGCCTGGTGGGGACGGAGGACGCGCGCTTCGTGAGCGGCTTCGAGCGCGAGAAGGTGGTGGGGGACGTCTACCACTACCGCATCCGCCTGCGCGTGGGCGAGACGGCCAACGACGTCATCACCCTGCACCGCGTGGTGCGCGAGAAGGGGGCCTGGCGGCCGGTGCGCGCCCCCGAGTCCATCTTCATGGTGCACGGGGATGCCTGGGACTTCCAGGGCGCCTTCATGTCCAGCACGTTGTCGGCCGAGGTGGCGGACAACCAGTCCATCGCCGTGTACCTGGCGAAGAAGGACGTGGACGTGTGGGGAATCGATCTGCGCTGGACGCACGTGACGGAGGCCACGCAGGACTTCTCCTTCATGAAGGACTGGAACCTGGGCACGCACGCCCGGGACGTGGGCACGGGCCTGACGGTGGCGCGGGCGGTGCGCACGCTGACGGGCAGCGGCAACCAGAAGATGAACCTGCTGGGCTGGAGCCGCGGGGCGCTGGTGGGCTACGCCTACATGAACGCGGAGACGCAGCGGCCGCAGGGCCTGCGCCACGTGAGCGGCTTCATCCCGGTGGACATGGTGATGAAGTTCGCCCCCGAGGCCGAGCAGCAGCGCCAGTGGGCCTGCGTGCGCGCGGCCGTGGGGGAGGTGGCGCTGGGCTCGGGGCGCTACGAGGGGAACCTGCTGGGCCCGGGCGCGGGCGTGGCCATCCAGTATGTGGGGCAGAAGGCCAGGCAGCATCCGAACGAGCCCGCGCAGCTTCCGGACATCCCGCTGCCGCCCATCACCTACCGGCAGCTGGGCGTCCTCGTGGGAGGGGCGACCTTCTCGCTCCTCACCAACGAGTTGTACGGCATCCAGCCGTCGGTGCCCTTCTACCACTTCTCCCAGGCGAAGGCGTTCTCCGGAGGCCTGCCGACGGCGCTCGAGAACGTGAAGGAGGAGGCGTTCTTCGACTTCCTCAGCACCGCGCATCCCTACCAGAGCTTCACGGAGATGGTGGAGAGCGATCGCCTGCAGTGCGGCGACGAGAGCCTGCCGTATGACGACCACCTGTCCGAGGTGAAGGTCCCGGTGCTGTACGTGGGCGCGGGGGGTGGCTTCGGCGACTATGGCGTGTACAGCGCGAAGCGGCTGGGCAGCAAGGACGTGAGCGTCCACCTGGTGCGGAAGCAGGAGGAGGCCGCGAACCGCATCGCCGATTACGGCCACGCGGACCTGTTCCTGGCCAAGGACGCGGACAAGGACGTGTGGGAGCCCATCTACCAGTGGATGAAGAAGCACTGAGCGCCGGGGCGTTGCCGTCGCCCCGGTGTCCGGGCCTCGCGCAGACGCGGGGCCCGTTTTTTTCCGGGGGCACGGTGTGCCCCGTGGGGGGACTCCCCGCCCTTGCCCGGCTCCTTAGATTGTGAGCCCGCGCCCGGGATGGCCCCGGGCCAGAGCGAGGCACCCCCCGTGGTCGACAACATCTGGACCGAATTCGCTAGGAGCTACGACGCCATCTGCTCCCAGCTCAACTGCTACCGCCGCATGGCCGCGAAGGTTCTCCGCGACACGGAGGGCCGCAAGTACGTCATCGACGCCGGGTGTGGCACGGGGCTGTTGAGCCAGCCGCTCGTCGAGCGGGGCCAGACGGTGGTGGGCTTCGACAACAACCCGGCGATGCTCGGGCTGGCGCTGAGCAAGCAGGCGCGGGCACCCGAGGAGGCGCGCCGGCGCTGGAAGGTGCTGGAGGGGGATGTGCGCACCTTTCCCCGGGAGGTGCCGGGCGAGGCGGACGCCGTGTTGCTCAACAACGTCCTCTTCTACGTGCGCGAGCCGGAGCGGGTGTTGCGCCAGTGCCTCGGGCACCTCAAGCCGGGCGGCGTGGTCATCGCCACCGGCCCCCGGCAGCGGCCGGACCTGCGCAAGGTGATGACCAACTCCATCGAGGAGTGGAAGGCGGAGGGCCGCTGGGACGAGCCGCTGCGGGCCGCCACCGCCTACCACGTGGACCTGACGCGCAGGCTCGTCACGGACCCCAATGAGATGGTCACCTTCTTCGAGCCGGAGGCGCTGGTGGACACGCTGAGGCGCCTGGGCTTCTCGCGGGCGCTCGCGGCCGACGGCGACGACTACTACGGCGAGAACTACTACGTCTGCATGGCGCGCTAGGGGTCCGGAGGCGCTGTGGCTGGTCCCCTCTCCCTTGGGGAGAGGGGACATCCACGACACGACTAGGCGACCAGGCCCAGCAGGCGCGCGTCGTGGATGATGCGGTTGCCGTCCACCTTGAGGCGGGTGGTGAGGAAGGGCGCGATGTCATCCGCCTTCTTGTGCAGGCGCGCGTAGTTGTTGTCGTAGATGCGCGTCACGATGAGCTGCGCCGAGGCGATGATGCGCTGCAGGTTGTGCTGCAGCTCGTTGCCCTCCATGAGGAGGTGCAGCTCGCAGATGTACTTGCGGTTGTTCTCCAGCAGCGTGAAGAGGCCCTTGCGCTGCTCGCCGTTGGGCACCCGGGCCTTGGCCCCGGTGGTGACGACGACGGAGAGCTGCTGCCGGTACGCCTCGTAGGACTCGCGGAAACGCTTGTCCACGACGAAGAGGTCCTGCGGGCTGGGCGGCTGCTCCCAGCGGATGAAGAAGACCTTGTTGATGAGGCCCGTCTTGAAATTCGGAGGAGCAGCGGTAGCGGTAGCGAAAGCGGTCATGGGACCATCACTCCCAGGAAGCGGGCCGGGAAGGCCCTCGGAAAGGTATTCCGAGCGCCCGACGTGCCCGGCTCGATCACAATGGCGCTGCCAATCTGGTGATCGAACGCCCGAAGCCCAAGTGCACCCCGCGCCGTCTGCCGTCGAGCGCACGAATCCAGGGGCCGCAGTGTCGGGGAGCACACGCATCCGTGGTGCGCGAGGGGGAGGAGGGGTGGCGAAGGCTCCGGGAAGGTAGGAGCGCACCGGGTGGAGGGCCATAGTGAGACCATGCGACTCACATCGCGGGCGCTGTGGGAGCGCTTCCACGGAAGGCTGGGCGCCGACGGCATCGGACTGTTGGCCTCGCTGTTGCTGCTGGTGACGGTGGGGCTGGGGTTCATCGCGCTGTCGGACGAGGTGCGGGAGCAGGAGACGCAGCACTTCGACGAGCGGGTGCTGCTGGCGCTCAGGCGCGCGGACAACGCGGAGGAGCCCCGGGGCCCGAGGTGGCTGGCCGAGGCGGCGCGGGACGTGACGGCCCTGGGAAGCGTGTCGGTGCTGGCGCTGGTGGTGTGCGCGGTGAGCGGCTTCCTGGTGCTGGTGCGGCGCTGGAGGACGCTGGCGCTGGTGGTGGGCTCGACGGTGGGCGGGACGTTGCTGAATGGCTTCCTCAAGAGCCACTTCGCCCGGCCGAGGCCCACGGTGGTGCCGCACCTCACACACGTGCTGACGGAGAGCTTCCCGAGCGGGCACGCGATGCTGTCGGCCATCGTCTACCTGACGCTGGGGGCGCTGGGGGCGCAGTTGGTGGAGCGGCGGTGGCTGCGGGCGTACCTGATAGGGGTGGCGCTGTCGCTCACGCTGCTCATCGGCGTGACGCGGGTGTACCTCGGGGTGCACTACCCGACGGACGTGCTGGGCGGGTGGATGGCGGGGCTGGCCTGGGCGCTGCTGACGGCGGTGGTGGCGCGGAGGGCCAAGCGGCGCAGCCCCGGGCTGCGCGAGGAGTCCCGGGGCGACACCGCGCCCTCATGAGCCGGAGAACAGGGGCCCGTGGGGGCGCACGGGCAGGCGGATGCAGAAGGCCACGCCCTTGGGGTGGTTGTCCTCCACCCAGAGCCAGCCGCCGTGGGCCTGGATGGCACGGCGGCAGAAGGCGAGCGCGAGCCGGTTGCCGCCCTCGGCCCGCCCGGAGCCGGGCGTGTGCGCGTCGGGCAGGTGGGCGTCGAAGAGGTGGGCGCGCGCGGCGGGGGAGATGGCGGGGCCCTCGTCACGCACCCGCAGCTCCAACAGGCCGGGCTCGGGGTTGGAGGCCTCCAGCGTCACCCGGCTGCTGCCCAGCGCGGTGAACTGGAAGGCGTTGTCCAGCAGGTTGACGAGCGTGCGGCGCAGCAGCTCCCGGTCCGCGGTGACGAGCGGCTCCACCAGCTTCACGGCCTGGGAGAAGCGGCGCGGGGAACTCACCAGGCGCTGCTGGAAGTCGCGTGCCACCTCGGAGAGCAGGAGGTGGGCGTCGAAGGGCGTGGCGTTGAGGGGGAGGGTGTCCTCGTCGCCGCTCGCGTCCAGCAGGTTGGAGACGGTGCGGTGCAGGGTGTCGGCGGCGTCGCGGATGTCCCGGGTGGTGCGCTGCACCTCCTCGGGCAGGTGCGGGCGGTAGAGCGTGAAGGCGGCGTTGGTGAGGATGCTGGACAGGGGCGCCCGGAAGTCGCGCATCACCTTGTGGAGCAACTCGTCCTTCTGGCGCTGGACGTTGGCGAGGGTGTCGCGCTGCGAGCGCAGCTCCTCCTCGCGGCGCTCCAGCTCGCGCACCCGGAGCCGCAGCTGCAGCTGGGCCTCCACCTGACGCCCGAGCACGGCCAGTGCGTGCTCCTGCTCCGGGGAGAGGTGGCGCGGCTGGTGGTCGATGACACAGAGGGTGCCCATGTTGAGGCCGCTCGCGCCCTTGATGGGGATGCCGGCGTAGAAGCGCACGTGCGGTCCCCCGGTGACGAGCGGGTTGTCATGGAAGCGCTCGTCGTCGTGGGCATCCTCCACCACGAAGAGCCGCTCGCCGAGGATGGCATGGGCGCAGAAGGCCAGGTCGCGCGGGGTCTCGGGGGTGTCCAGCCCGACGCGGGACTTGAACCACTGCCGGTAGTGGTCCACCAGGGACACGAGGGCGATGGGGGTACCGCACAGCTGCGAGGCCAGACGCGTCAGCTCGTCGAAACCGGCCTCCGGCAGGGTGTCGAGGATCTCGAGGGTATCCAGCGCGGCGAGGCGCGCTTCCTCCTGGGGATGCGGGGGGGCAACCTTCATGGGTTCGTTCTCCGGAGAGGAGACTCGCGCCAACCATGCCCGACCACAGGGTTGCTTCACAGAAGTTGTTGTCCAGGGCCCGCCTGTCCGCCCGTGGCTCGTCCGGCGGGGAAGGGGGCGTGAGGGTCAGGACGATGGCTCGGGGTCCTCGGCTCCCTTCTTCTCGTCCAGCGTCTTGCGCCACTGCTCGAACTGCTCGAAGAGGGAGAAGGGGTGGAAGGCGAGGTGATCGATGTTGCGATGGTACGCCGCGAGATAGGGCTCGCCCCCGAGTTGGATGACGGCCTGTGAGGGCCGCTCGGGCAGACTGTAGAACCAGGCCCGGGCCTGCTCCCGGGTATCGAAGCTGGCCACCGCCGGAGGAGGGCGGCCGTCCTTCATCATCTCCTCGAAGTGGTACTCGATGGAGTAGGTGGAGACCAGCTTTCGGAAGTTGCTGTCACGGTCATACATGACGACGTGGTACTGGTCCGCGATGAGCACGTGAGCATGGTAGGGCGGTCTGGGGTGGTTCTTCAGCCACGCCTCCGCCTCTTCGCGCGTTGCGAAGGAGGCGACGACCATCAGCGGTCCCTCGGTTCTGAACTCCTGGCGGTAGTCGTCGAATTCATACCGCTGGCCCGTCGTAATGATGAAGTGGAGCGCATCGGCCGCGGTGAGAAGCAACTCCTTCTCCTCCGCAGACTCGGTCTTCTCATGAATCAAGCCAAGGAGGTTGATGGCTTCGAAGACGGGGCTTTGGGGTCTCATGTGATGCCTCGGTGATGTGGAGCCCAGCAGGGAGCGTCAGGATGCCAGGAGCACTGCGGGTGCTAGGACGACGAGCCCCGCTCCGGCGGAAACCGTGACGAAGGCCACTCCGGCGATGACGACAATGCTGCCCACCAGAATGCCCTGGTGATGGTGCTTCAACCAGTCGACGGCTTCGTCCACGGCCGAGAACTCCTGGCGCTGACGGCCCTCCAACTCCCGGCAGTCATCGTAGGCTTGTTGGCATTGCCCACGGCACCACTGATCCTTTCCACCCATCTTCCGCCCTCCAGATCTGATGTGTCCGAAGCCCCGAGGCAGAGGGCGGCTCATGCACATCTTGATGCATTGGTCGTTCTCCGCATCACAGTCGCGCTGGTAGGTCTTCGCGACGCGCACGATGCGGCCGTACGTCGATTCACGAGTGCTCGTGGGAAGCCGGTACCACGAGAGGTCGAACTCCTCGGCATGCCGCCAGTCGTAGGTGACCTGGCCGCCGGGAGACTCCTGGATGACGAGCACGTATTGGGTCAGTTCCTCGGCAGTGGGCGCAGCGCCGTAGCGGGTGGCGCTGCACGAGATGAGCAACACGCAGAGGAGCGGGGCGATGAGTCTTGCTGGTACCATTCAGGTGGGAGCGGAGTCTGGAGGGGCGTGAACCGTTCACCGTCGCGGTTAGCACGGTGGATCCTCTGACTCAACGCATGTTCCGCCCTGCTCGTGGCGGGGCGTCCACCTTGTGGACCGGATTCTTCCGCGCCCGGGGTCAGCGGCCCGCCGTCACCTTCGTGAGCAGGCAATGGCGGCTGCGGTTCACGAGCGTCAGCGCGCTGTGCCGCTCGAAGACGCGCGCCTGCTCGCTCACGTCACGGACGTTGACGTACAGCAGGTAGATGTCGCGTGGCGCGTGCTGCCATGAGCTGGCCACCCGGGTGATGACGCGCTCCATCGTCGGGTCATCGAAGGGATTGAAGAAGAAGCACAGCAGCGGCTCGGCCGGCGGCTCCCAGTCGAGCGCATCCGCGCACACCGGCTCCAGCGAGAAGCACTGCTGTTCAGGACTCCGGTACCCGCTGAGATTCTTGACGGCCACCTCGTGCAGCCCGGGCGCGAACTCCACGCCGACGATGCGCCGGAAGGGATACGCGGAGGCCAGCATGAGCGCCTTGCCCTTGCCGGAGCCGTAGTCCACGAAGGTGAACCGCTCGAGGGGCAGGCGGCTCTCGCGCAGCGCCGCGTGGAACAGGCGGGGCCAGATACCCCGGTACAGGCCATTGCCTCGCCCGGCCTTCTCGGGAGGCACGCCGACCTCCGTCAGCGGGGCCTCGCCCGCGGTCTCGACTCCGTGGGTCTGGTCGAACTCCCGAGCGAGCGCGCTCTCCCTCGCGAGGTTGCGCGCGAATTCACGACGGGCCGGCACGACGTGCCAGGCAACGGCGCTCGTCGCATGCAGGAGCGCGGTCTGCAACCCCTGCGTCCTGGCCAGGTTCACGAGCTTCAGGGTGCCATGCTGGAGCCAGCTGGCCACGGCGGTGAGGTCATGGCCGGAGAGGAGGGAGGACACGCTCATGCCCGCATGGGGTAGGGCGTGCACCCGGGATGTGCCAGCCAGCCACCTCGCGTCTCCGTCCTGGCCCGGACGGTTGGCCTCGGGTTTCAGTGCGCGGCTGCGCAGACGCGGCCCGCCGAGCGGAGTGGAACGCTCACGCCATGACGGTGCTGGCCCCCTCGGCCTCGGGGGTGGCCGGACCGGGCACCACCTCGCGGCGCTTCCACAGGAAGTACACCGCCGGATAGACGAGCAGCTCCAGCAAGAAGCTCGTGGCCAGGCCGCCCACCATGGGCGCGGCAATCCGCTTCATCACGTCCGCGCCCGTTCCCGTGGACCACATGATGGGCAGCAGGCCCAGCATCGCCGCCATCACCGTCATCGCCTTGGGCCGCACGCGCTTCACCGCCCCGTGGATGATGGCCTCCTCCAGGTCGCCCACGGTGCGCAGCCTCCCGCGCTCCTTCGCCTCGTCGTGCGACAGGTCGAGGAAGAGCAGCATGAAGGCACCCGTCTCCGCGTCCAGGCCCATCAGGGCAATCATCCCCACCCACACCGCGATGGACACGTTGTAGTCGAGCGCCCAGAGCAGCCACACCGCGCCGATGGCCGAGAAGGGCACCGCCAGCATCACCAGGCCCGCCTTGAAGGCGGACTTCGTGTTCATGTACAGCAGCCCGAAGATGAGCACGAGCGTGAGCGGGATGACGAGCTTCAGCCGCTCCCGCACGCGCAGCATGTTCTCGTACTGCCCGCTCCACGTCATGGAGTAGCCCACCGGCAGCTTCACGCTCGCCGCCACCGCCTCCTTGGCGCGGTCCACGAAGCCACCCACGTCGTACTTGGACGTGTCGAAGTCCACGTAGACGTAGCCGGTGAGCATCCCGTTCTCGTTGCGGATCATCGAGGGGCCATGGGCGAGCACCACGTCCGCGATGGCCTCCATGGGAATCTGCCCCTTGCCGTCCGGCAGCGGCAGCAGCACGCGCTTGAGCGACTGGAGGTCCTCGCGGTAGTCCCGCGCGTAGCGCACGTTGATGCCGTAGCGCTCGCGGCCCTCCACGGTGGTGGACTGGTTGTCTCCGCCCACCGCCGTCATCACCATCATGTTCGCGTCGTCCACGCTCAGGCCGTAGCGGGCGAGCTCGCCCCGCTTGAGGACGAAGTCCAGGAAGTAACCGCCCGCCACGCGCTCGGCGAACGCGCTGCGCGTGCCCTCCACCTTCGCCACCGCCGCCTCCGTCTCACGCGCGATGCGCTCCACCGTGGCCAGGTCCGCGCCCATGATCTTGATGCCCACCGGCGTGCGGATGCCCGTGGACAGCATGTCCAGCCGGCCCTTGATGGGCATGGTCCACGCGTTGGAGATGCCCGGCAGCTGGAGCGCCGCGTTCATCTTCGACTCCAGCTCTGCCTGGGTGATGCGGTCGCGCCAGAACGGACGCAGCATCCCCTTCAGCCACTCGGGCGCCCAGCCGCTGTACCAGCGGGGCACCTCGCGCCACTGGGACTCGGGGCGCAGCAGCACCGTCGTCTCCATCATCGTGAACGGCGCCGGGTCCGTGGACGTGTTGGCGCGGCCCGCCTTGCCGAAGACGCGCTCCACCTCGGGGAACTGCATGAGCAGCTTGTCCTGTACTTGCAGCACGCGCTGCGCCTCGGCCACGGACATGCCGGGCTCCACCGCCGACGGCATGTAGAGGAGGGTGCCCTCGTTGAGCGGCGGCATGAACTCGCTGCCCAGGTGCAGGTACACGGGAATGGTGGTGGCCACCAGCACCGCGCTCACCGCCAGGGTGGCCTTGGCATGGCGCAGGACGAAGCGGCAGGGGCCCTCGTAGATGCGGTGCATCAGCCGGCTGATGGGGTGCCGCTCCTCCGAGTAGTACTTGCCCACGAGGGCGTGTGTCGCCAACGACGCCAGGAATCTCGGGCGGAAGTGGAAGGGCTCCACGCGGGCGAAGAGCATCCGCATGGCCGGGTCGAGAGTAATTGCCAGCAGCGCGGCGATGGCCATGGCGAGGTTCTTCGAGTACGCCAGCGGACGGAAGAGGCGGCCCTCCTGGTCCACCAGCGTGAAGATGGGCATGAAGGCCACGGCGATGACGAGCAGGCTGAAGAACACGCCCGGCCCCACCTCCATCAGCGCTTCCAGCCGCACCTGGTGGAAGTCGCCCTTCTTCCCGTCCTTCATCCAGTGGTGGATCTTGTTGTACGCGTTCTCCACCTCGACGATGGCGCCGTCCACGAGCACGCCGATGGAGATGGCGATGCCGGCCAGCGACATGAGGTTGGCGTTCAGCCCCATCGCGTACATGGGGATGAAGGCCAGCGCCACCGACACCGGAATGGTGACGATGGGCACGATGGCCGACGGGACGTGCCACAGGAAGATGAGGATGATGAGGGAGACGATGAGGATCTCCTCCACCAGCTTGTGCGTCACCGTGTCGATGGCGCGCTCGATGAGGTCCGAGCGGTCATAGGTGGTGACGATCTCCACGCCCTCGGGCAGCGAGGGTTTCAGCTCCTCGAGCTTCGCCTTGATGCGCTCGATGACGTTGAGGGCGTTCTCTCCCTGGCGCATCACCACGATGCCGCCCACCACGTCGCCCTCGCCGTCCAGGTCGGCCACGCCGCGGCGCAGCTCGGGGCCCAGCGTCACGGTGGCCACGTCCTTGATGGTGATGGGCGTGCCTCCCTGGGACTTGAGGACGAGCTTCTCGATGTCCTCCACGCTCTTCACGTAGCCCCGGCCGCGGACCATGTACTCGCGCCCGGCCACCTCCACCAGCCGTCCGCCCACGTCGTTGTTGCCCTGGCGCACCGCGCGTACCACCGCGTCCAGTGACAGCCCGTAGCTCGTCAGGCTGTTGGGATTCACCGTCACCTGGTACTGGCGCACCTGGCCGCCCACGGTGGCGACCTCGGAGACGCCTGGCACGCTTTGAATCTGATAGCGCAGGAACCAGTCCTGGTAGGAGCGCAGCTCGTCCAGCCGGTGCTTGCCGCTCTTGTCCACCAGCGCGTACTGGAACACCCACCCCACGCTGGTGGCGTCCGGGCCCAGCTCCACCTTCACGTCCGATGGGAGCTGGGGGGTGATTTTCGACAGGTACTCGAGCACCCGCGTGCGCGCCCAGTACATGTCCGTGCCGTCCTCGAAGATGACGTACACGTAGCTGAAGCCGAAGTCGCTGAAGCCGCGCACCGCCTTCACCTTCGGGGCGCCCAGCAGCGCGGTGGTGATGGGGTAGGTGACCTGGTCCTCGACGATGTCCGGGCTGCGGTCCCACCGCCCGTAGACGATGACCTGGGTGTCGGACAGGTCCGGCAGCGCGTCCAGTGGCGTGTTCCGCATGGTCCACCACGCGCCGATGAGCGCCACCACGGTGGCCGCGATGACCAGGTACTTGTTCTCCGCCGAGAAGCGGATGATGGCTCGGATCATGGGCTCAGTGGCCTCCGTGGCCGGAGGCGGCGGAAGGCGTCGCCGCGGGGGGCGAAGCGGGAGGAGACGCCGGAGCGCTTCCCGAGGAGGATGAGGCAGCCAGCGCCGCCAGCGAGGCGCGCAGGCGCGATTCGGAGTCGACGAGGAAGTTGGCGCCGGTGACCACCTCATCGCCCGCCTTCAGGCCCGACGTCACCTCCACGCTCTTCCCATCCGTCTCGCCCAGGCTGACCTCGCGGGGCTGGAAGCGTCCGCCGCCGAGCGCCACGAAGACGACCTGGGTGGTGCCGGTGGGAACGACGGCGTCGGCGGGAATCTTCAACCCCTCGCGGGTCGTGCCCCGGAGCACCACCTCGCCGAACATCTCGGGGCGCAGGTCGCCTTCGGGGTTGGGGAACTCCAGCCGCACCTTGATGGTGCGCGTGGCCGGGTCGAGCACGGGGTCGAGGAAGGCCACCTTCCCGGCGAAGATGCGATTGGGGAACGCCTTGAGCTGGAGCGTGGCGGGCATGCCCACCTTCACGTGGCGCAGCTCGTTCTCGTACACGTCGGCGAGCACCCACACGCGTGACAGGTCCACGATTTCATAGGGCGTGGCGCCCACTTCCAGCCGCGCGCCCTCCACCACGTCCTTCTGGGTGATGACGCCGGAGATGGGCGACACCAGGGTGAGGGAGCGGGTGGCCTCGCCCGTCTCGGCGAGCCGCTCGAGGGTGGCCTGCGGCACGTCCCACAGCTGCAGCTTGCGCCGGGCCGCCGAGACCAGGGCATCACCATCCGCGGACATCCCGGACTGGCCCAGGGCCTGACGCGTGCGCAGGGCCAGCAGGTACTCCTCCTGGGCCGCGAGCAGCTCGGGGCTGTAGACGGAGAAGAGCGGCTCGCCCCGCTGTACCGGCTTGCCGGTGAAGTCCGCGTACACGCGCTCGACGAAGGCGGGCACCTTCAGGGTGACGCGGCGCACGCGGGTCTCGTCCATGGCCACGCGGCCATTGGTCCGCCAGGTTCCTCCGACCTTGCCCTCCGTCACTGGCGCGGTGCGCAGACCGATGAGCTGCTGGCGCGCGGGGTCGATGGTGACAGGCGCCAGGCCGTCGACCGCGGGGGCACCCGGATCTCCAGCGGAAGCCGACGCGGGCGTCATCGGCACCAGGTCCATGCCGCAGATGGGGCACTTGCCCGGGTGGTCCTGCACGATGCTCGGGTGCATGGGGCACTGGTACTTCGTGGCCGCCGGCTCGGAAGCAGCCGGGGAGTCCGTGGCCGGGGTGGCCGGCGCGTGGGCCTCGTGCGCGTCATCCCCGTGCGACAGCAGGTGCACGGCGCCACCGCCGAGGACAGCGCTGCCCAGCGCCGTCACGGCGAGCGCAACGGCACCGAAGCGGCGGCGCGCGGGAGGCGGCGAGGGGGGCAGTGGGGGAGTCTCGAGAGACATGGGTTCTCCAGGGCTACATCCCTGACATGGAGGAAGAGGAAGAAGAGGCGGCGGCACCCGGCGAGCCACCCGTGGGAGCGGCGCCACTCGCGGGAGCGGACGGAGTGCTTCCCGCCCCGGGCATGCCGCCCGCCGCCTGCGCGGTGCCGCCAATGGAGGCCACGGGCTCCAGGCTCACCTCCGCCTGGGCGATGACGAGGCGCTGCGCGTCGACGAGGGTGCGCAGGTAGTCCTCCTCGTCGCGGATGATGCCGGTGTTGGCCTCCAGCACCGAGGCGAAGGAAGCGCGCCCGACGCGGTACTGCGTGAGGGTGCTTTCCGCGGTTGCCGCCGACTGCATCAACAGACCGTCGCGGTAGATGGCCGCCGTGTCGCGCAGCGCGGCCAGGGCGATGAGGCGCTCCCGCACCCGGAGGCGCAGCACCTGCTCCAGGGCCTCCACCGCACGGGCCGAGGCATCGGCCTGGGCACTGCGCTCGGCCACCACGCGGTCCTGCTTGCTCCCGGAGAAGATGGGCAGCGGCACGCCGATGTTGGCCTGCCACATGGGAGGGAAGTCACCGCCGCGCGGCATCACCCCGGCGCTCACGGTGAAGTCGGGCAGGCGTTCCTTCCGCGCCAGCGCCACCTGCTGCCCCGCCTGTGCCACCAGCGCGCGCTGTTGGGCCAGCTCGGGGCTGCGCTCGAGCGCGTCCTTCTCCGTGGCTTCGACGTCGCCGGGCTCGGGCACTCCCAGGTCTCGCACGCGCGTGGTGGTGGGCAGGGGCGTCTCCAGGGGCCGGCCGCTCAGCCGGTTCAGCGTCTGCACCCGGACGCGCTCCTCGGCCTGCAAGGCGATCCGCCGCTGGCGCAGCCGGTTGAGCTCGAGCTGGGCGCGCAACAGGTCGGACTGGGCGCCCTCGCCGGTCTCGTAGCGGATGCGGGCCATCTCTGCCGACTGCTTCCAGAGGGTCTGGAGCCGCTCCAGCAGCATCAGCCGCTCACGCGTCAGCAGCAGCTCCAGGTAGCCCCGGCGCACCTCGGCCTCGATGGACAGCCGCACCCGCCCCATCTGCGCCGACGCCGCCGTGGCGCCGAGCTTCGCGACCTCGGAGCGCAGCGCGCGCTTGCCGGGGAAGGGCAGGGACTGGGAGACCATGATGCTGAAGTAGCTGGTCTCCATCTCGCCAATCATGAGGCCGTTGAAACCGTCGTTCTGGATGCCCAGCTGCAGCACCGGGTCTGGCAGGGCACTGGCCTGGGGCACGCGCTCCCGGGCGGCCCGGACGGGGGCCTCGGCCTGCTGCAACTCGGGGCGTGTCTTGAAGGCTTCCGCGAGGAGCTCCTCGAGCGTCGGGTCCGTGGGCGTGCGAGTCTCCTCCTGGGCGAGCGTCACCAGGGGCGAGCACAGCACCAGCACGAGGGCGAGGGACCCGAGCGCATGGCGCCGCCCGCCTGGGGTGGAGACGGGCTGGGAGAGGTCGTGAGGGGTTCGCACGGCGAGGGGTTGTGCAGGGGGTGTGCCACGGGCCGGAGCCCCTCCGGGCGAGGCGGTCCGAGGGGCGCGGGGGGTTCCAGGCCCGGAGCTACCGGCGCGACAGGAGCCCGGGGCGTCACGGTGTAACCGGGGGAATCACATGGGCCCGGGTGAAACCCCGGCCTACGCTGGGAAGGGCAACTGGCACCCGGCTTGCGTAGTACTGGTGGTGGAGGAGCGCTCATCCATGCAGGTCCCCTCGGGCACGGCCCGGCGTCTCAGTCTGGCCCTCGCCGCCCTGGTCTCCCTCTTCGTGGTGTCATCCGTGCTGGTGCTCGTGCACATGCGGGAGATTCATTCCCGCATGGTCGAGATGCAGGCGCGGCAGCATGCCGTCCGCTCGGCGCTCGAGGTGGCCAGCGCCATCCGCGACACCTACGCGCACCAGGCCCACACCCTCATCCTGGGCAACGACAGCCACATCCACTTCTACGAGACGGCCGCCCGCCGGGTGACGCGGCTGACGGAGGAGATGAAGGCGCAGTCCCTCGGGCCCGAGGAGCGCGCCTGGGTGGAGGACATCGAGCGGGCACAGGGCTCGTTGGACACGCTCTTCCGCGAGGCGCTGCTGCCGGCGGTGCTGGCGGGGCGGAAGGAGGACATGGAGCGCGAGCATGGCCGGGCGTTGGGGCTCGTGTCGCAGATGGAGGAGCGCACGGACCGGCTGGTGAGCCACTTCAACCACTCGGTGGACGCGGCCGAGGCCCGCGTGGCCCAGCTCCAGAGCTCCGCCTTCCAGTGGACCCTGTTCTTCCTGGTGGGCGCGCCGCTGCTGGCCATCGGCGTGGGCGTCTACATCGTCCGCTCGGTGGCGCGGCCCGTGGCCCGGTTGCGCGAGGGCGCGGCGCGGCTGGCCGCGGGGGACATGCATGCGCGCATCGACATCGCGACCCCCGACGAGTTCGGCGAGCTGGCCGGACAGTTCAACGCCATGACGGCGGCGCTGCGCGAGCATCAGGAGCGGCTGGTGCAGAGCGAGAAGCTCGCGGGAATCGGCCGGCTGGCGGCGGGCGTGGCGCATGAGATCAACAACCCGCTCACCGTCATCCTCGGCTATGTGGGGATGATGAAGAAGAAGGCGGAGGGGAGCCTGCGCGAGGACCTCCAGGTCATCGAGGACGAGGCGGTGCGGAGCCGCGACATCGTCGAGGATCTGCTCGCGCTCTCCCGCCCCTTGCCAGCGCAACCCGAGCCGGTGGACCTGCGTGCCCTGTGTGAAGAGGTGGTGGAGCGGCTGCGGCAGGGTGGGCAGTTGGGCGCCGTGCAGGTGGAGGTGGAAGGCGAGGCGCGGACCGCGGGACACCTGACGAAGCTGCGCCAGGTGGTGCTCAACCTGATGCGCAACGCGGTGGATGCGTGCGGAGAGACGGGGCGTGTCCGGGTGCGCCTGGTGCAGACGGAGAAGGGAGCGGAGGTGCACGTGGAGGACACGGGCCCGGGCCTGAGCGTGACGGCGCGCGAGCGCCTCTTCGAGCCCTTCTTCACCACGAAGCCCAGCGGGACGGGGCTGGGGCTGGCCATCAGTCAGAGCATCGTGCAGGCGCACGGGGGCAACCTGGAGGCCGCCGCCGGTACGGGGCCGGGCGCACACTTCACGGTGTGGCTGCCCGCGACGTCGCAGGGGAGGGCGTGAGACATGGAGACGCGCGGACGTGTGCTGGTGGTGGACGACAAGGAGAACATCCTCAAGCTCTTCGCCCGGCTGCTGGGTGACACCTATGAGGTGACGTGCGCGGAGGACGGGGCGCGCGCGCTGGCGCTGGTGGAGGCGCAGGAGTTCGACGTCGTGGTGTCCGACGTCCGCATGCCCGGGGCGGACGGCTTCGAGGTGTTGCGTACCGTGAAGTCCCGCTACCCCGATACCGAGGTGGTGATGATGACGGGCTACGCCACGGTGCCGGACGCGGTGGAGGCGATGCGGGCGGGAGCCTTCGACTACCTCCAGAAGCCCTTCCTCCCGGACGCGCCCGTCGAGCTGGTCGCTCGGGCGATGGAGCGCCGAAGGTTGCGCCTCCAGGCGGAGAGCCTGGGGCCGAAATCTCCGAGCTCGGACTTCGCCTTCGCCGGGGCCGTGGGCCGCGGCGCGGCGATGCAGGAGGCACATCGTCTCCTCGAGCAGGCGGCGCGCCTGGACATCACCGTGCTGCTGACGGGCGAGACGGGCACGGGCAAGGAGCTGGCGGCGCGGGCCGTCCACCTCAACAGCGCCCGGCGGGAGAAGCCCTTCGTGGCCGTCAACTGTGGAGCCCTGCCGGCGGAGCTCGTGGAGAGCGAGCTGTTCGGCCACGGCAAGGGCGCCTTCACCGGCGCGGCCCAGGCGAAGGCGGGCCTCTTCGAGGAGGCCCACGGTGGGACGCTCTTCCTGGACGAGGTGGGCGAGCTGCCGCTGAACGCACAGGTGAAGCTGCTGCGCGTGCTGCAGGAGCGCGAGGTGCGGCGCGTGGGCGAGACCCGGCCCGTGCAGGTGGACGTGCGGGTGGTGGCGGCCACGCACCGGGACCTGCGTGCGGCCGCGGCCCAGGGACGCTTCCGCGAGGACCTCTTCTACCGGCTCAACGTCTTCCCGGTGCAGCTGCCGCCCCTGCGCGAGCGCAAGGAGGACATTCCGGTGCTGGCGGCCCACCTGCTCGACAAGCACTGCAAGGCGATGGGGCGCACGCTGGAGGGGATGACTCCGGAGGCGCTGCGGACGCTCGTGGGCTACCCGTGGCCGGGCAACGTGCGCGAGCTGGAGAACGCCCTGATGCGCGCGGTGGCGGTGGCCGCGGGGCCTGGCGTGACGGAGCGGGACCTGCCGCCCGAGGTGCGCGAGCGTCAGGAAGGTTCCCTGCCGGGGGGAGCGGCGAAGCATCTGCCCTACCGGGATGCGCTCGACCTGGCCAGGGACCGCTTCTCGCGCGAGTACCTCACGGCGCTGCTGCGCGACTTCGAGGGCAACGTCACCCGCGCCGCCGAGCACGCTGGCATCGAGCGCGAGAGCCTGCACCGGCTGCTCAAGCGCTACAGCATCCGCTCCGACGACTTCAAGCCGCGGTAGCTACTGGATGGTGACGAGCCCGCCGATGTGGTCCATGGCGCACGCGTAGCGCAGCGTGCCCGACTCGCTGGGGGTGAACTCCAGGGTCACCGGCGTGTTCAGGGGCAGGGGCTGGTTGATGCCCAGGTCGTCCAGGATGATCTCCTTGGCGCACGTCTTGTCCGTCTTGCGGGTGATGACGAGGCGGACGGTGTGTCCCGCCTTCACCGTCACGTTGGCGGGCTCGAAGCCCTTGGACGTCACCGTGATCTCCACGGTGCGCACGCCGCTCTTGTTGGCCGGGGCGGCGGCGAGCGTGAGGGCGGTCAGGGCTCCCATCAGCAGGGTCTTCATGGGTGGCTTCTCCGGAAGTGAGTTTCCGCTCCCAGGCAAAGCACGGCGCGTGCCGGGGTCCGCGCGCGCCTGTTCTCGCGGGGTTGGGGCGCGGGGGCTCGGGTGGGCGTGTCCATGGGGGTTTCCCTGTAACCCGCCCGGTCACGGTCGGGAGGGCTGCCGCGCCTGGCGGGTATGCGGTGGGGGGCCTGGTTGCATGGGTGCTGCCCCGTGGTAGTCAAACGCCGTGGACGATCTCGACGCCCGCCGCCGTGAGCAACACAAGCAGCGCCTGTCCTGGATGCCGTGGCTCTACTTCACGCTCAAGCCGCGCCACCGCGCCTGGGCCGAGGCCTGGCAGAAGGAGGTGCAGGACAACCTGCGCGCGCTGGAGACGGTGGAGATCGCCGAGGGCTGTTTCATCTCCCCGGACGCGAACCTCTTCGCCGAGCCGGGCCGGCCCATCCGCATCATCGGCCCTGGCGTGAGCATCGCCGCCAACGCCTTCGTGCACGGGCCCGTGGTGCTCGAGGCCGGCGTGAGCCTCAACGCGCGCGTCAGCCTGGATGGGGGCGCCGGGGGCATCCACATCGGCGAGGGCAGCCGCATCGCCACCGGTGCCACCCTCTATGCCTTCGATCATGGCCTCGCCCCGGACAGGCCCGTGCGCGAGCAGCCCGTCACCTCTCGCGGCATCGTGCTCGGCAAGGACGTGTGGGTGGGTGCCAACGCGGGCATCACCGATGGCGTGCGCCTGGGCGACCACGCTGTCGTGGGCATGGGCGCCGTCGTCACCCGTGACGTGCCCGCCTGGGCCATCGTCGCCGGTGTCCCCGCCCGCGTCATCGGCGACCGCCGCGAGCGCCGCCGCTCCGGCACTCCCAGTGCGTCCTGGTCACCACCAGACGATTCGGATCCATAACCACCGGACTTTTCTAGAAAATTCTGTCAACTCCTGAGAAACCGGTAGCTGGGCAACGGCCGTGAATTGACGTGGTTTCATTCGTGGGCCTTATGCTGGTGACATCTCCGACTGAGCAGCTCCCCGGGGGAAAGGAGCGCGGTATGGCGTACCAGCAGCTCTCGCAGGTCATGGCCTTCGAGGGCGAGACCCCCTCGAGCAGCACCTTGTCCCGCATGGGGATGGTCGCCCTCGCCGAGAGCCTCCGCTCGGGACTGTCGGCGGACGCACTGCGCTACCACTTCCTGGCCGAGCAGCTCAGCGAGGTCGTCTTCCACCTCGATGGCCAGGGCAACCTCACCTTCCTGGGCCCCACGTGGACGGCCCTCACGGGGCTGGCCGTGGAGGACGTGCTCGGCCAGCCGCTGGCGGAGATGGTGCACCCGGAGGAGCGGCCGCGCGTGCAGGCCATGCTGGACGCCATCGCCGCGCGGGTACAGGCCTCGTTCCGGCTCGAGCTCAAGCTGCTGGCGGCTGGTGGCCCCCGGTGGGTGGAGCTGGCCGCGCACAGCTCGCCCACGGGCCAGGGCGAGGTGCTGGGCACGCTCGCGGACGTCACCGAGCGCCGGCAGCTCCAGGCGCGGCTGCAACAGTCGGACAAGCTGGCCACGCTGGGCATGCTCGTGCCGGGCTTCACGCACGAGATGAACAACCCGTTGGCCTTCATGCTGGCCAACCTCGACTACCTGCTCTCCAGCATGGGGGACGTGGCCGGGTCCGCGCCGGCCTCGCAGGTGGCCGAGTGGCGCGAGGCGGTGGGCGAGGTGCGCGAGGGCGCCGAGCGGTTGCGGCAGCTGATCGGCCACCTGCGCAGCTTCCGCTCGGAGTCCCAGGGGCCGGTGGACCTGAACACGCTGCTCGACTCGGTGGGGCAGATGGTGTCCAGCACGCTGCGCTCGCGCGGGCGGCTGGTGCGCGACTACGGGGCCCGGGCGGTGGTCGCCGGCAGCGAAGGCGGACTGCGTCAGGCGCTGCTCAACCTCGTGCTCCACGCCGTGCTGTCGCTGCGGGATGGGGGAGACACGGAGGAGAACGAGGTCCGCCTGGTCACCCGCGAGGCGGGCGGCGGCCACGTGGTGGTCGAGGTGCATGACACCGGAGCCGGCCTGCCTCCCGAGCAGCTCTCGCAAATCTTCGAGCCGGGCTTCACCCCGCGCGAGGCCCGGCCGGCCTTGTCGGTGTGCCGGGACATCGTCCGCGGGCTCGGCGGCGGCATCACGGTGACGTCCGTGGTGGGCCGGGGGACCGTCTTCCGCGTGACGCTGCCGATGGCCTCCTGAGTTCCTAACCTTCATGAAGGGCCGAGACCCGGCTCTTCCTGGAGGTTGGCGTGGGGTCGTTCATCCGTCGGGGGGTGCTCGCACTGCTGTTAGTGCTCGCCGCCTGCGGCCAGCGCGGTTCGCGCGAGGCCCGCATGGACGGAGGGCTCCCGGTGGGGCGGGGCGGTCAGGGGCTCGGGGGCACCTGTGCCGGGCAGCAGTCGTTCCTCATCGGCAGTGGCATCCACGACATCACCGGTCCCGCCGCCGAGGTGGGGATGATGGGCTACGTGGAGCTGAAGCAGCAGACGGCCGGCATCCACCAGCGTCTGCGCTCGCGCGCCTTCGTCATCGCCTCGCCATGCAACGGCAAGCGCGTGGTGTTCGTGAGCGTGGACCTGGGCATGGTGTTCCAGGGCGTGAAGCAGGAGGTGGTGCGCCGGTTGAAGGCCGCCTTCGGGCCGCTCTACTCCGACGACAACGTGCTGCTGAGCGCCACGCACACGCACAGCGGGCCCGGGGGCTACTCGCACTACGCGCTCTACAACCTGAGCACGTTCGGCTTCGAGCCGAAGAACTTCGAGATCATCGTCCAGGGCATCTACCAGTCCATCGTGCGCGCGCACGAGCACCTGGCGCCGGGCCACATCACCCTGGCGGCGGGGGACCTGCTCGACGCGAGCCGCAACCGCTCGCCCGAGGCCTACCGGCTCAACCCCGCCGAGGAGCGTGCGCGCTACGCGGACGACACGGACAAGCGGATGACGCTGTTGCGCTTCACGAAGGACTCGGGCGCGGAGGTGGGGCTCATCAACTGGTTCCCGGTGCACCCCACGTCCATGGGGGAGGACAACCGGTACATCAGCGGCGACAACAAGGGCTACGCCTCCTATCTCTTCGAGAAGGCCAAGGGCACGCGCTACGACGCCACCGGGGATACCTTCGTGGCGGCCTTCGCGCAGGCCAACGAGGGGGACGTGACGCCCAACATCTTCGGTGGCGAGGACGGTGGCGGCCGGGACGACTTCGACAGCACGGCGCTCTCCGGGCGCAAGCAGTACGAGCGCGCCGCCTCCCTGTACGCGAGCGCCAGCATGCCCCTCACGGGCGGCGTGGACTACCGGCACGTGTACGTGAAGATGGATGACGTGGAGGTGTGGCCCGCCTTCACGGGAGGCCCTCCGGCGCACACCTGCACGGCGGCCTTCGGCATGTCCATGCTGTCGGGCGCGGAGGACGGGCCGGGCGTGGGCGGTGGCGAGGGCGCGACGTGCGCCGCCATCCATGACCTGTGGAGCGCCTTCACCTGCACCACCACCACCACGGCCTGCCAGGCGGAGAAGCCCATCGTGCTGGAGATGGGCTCGATGAAGCCCTTCCCGTGGAGCCCCGAGGTGCTGCCGCTGCAGCTCGTCACGCTGGGCAACGTGGCGCTGGTGGCGGTGCCCTTCGAGCTGACCACCATGGCGGGGCGCCGCCTGCGCGAGACGGTGCGGGCGCACCTCGGGCCCGCGGGGGTGACGGAGGTGGTCATCGCCGGCCTGGCCAACGCCTACGCCGGTTACGTGGCCACGCGCGAGGAGTATGCGAAGCAGGACTACGAGGGCGCCTCCACCCACTTCGGGCCCTGGACGCTGGCGGCCGTGCAGCAGGAGTTCGACGCGCTGGCGCGGGCCCTGCGCGAGGGCTCGCCGGTGCCTCCGGGGCCCACGCCGCGCGACCTGTGCCACCAGCAGAGCCGGCTGCGGCCCGGAGTCCTGCTCGACGACAAGCCGCTGTGGGCGCACTTCGGGGACGTCTTCTCCGATGCGCGCGCGTCCTATTCGCGGGGCGAGACGGTGCGCGTCACCTTCTGGGGCGGACACCCGAAGAACGATCCACGCCTCCAGGGCACCTTCCTGCGCGTGCAGCGCCGCGCGGGCCTCTTCTGGGAGGACGTGGCATACGACTGGGACTGGGAGACGAAGTACACGTGGCGGCGCAGCTACTGCATGCCCACCCTTGCCTGCTCGCACGTCCTCATCGAGTGGATCATTCCCCCGGATGCCGTTCCCGGCACCTACCGCATCGTCCACGAGGGCGACTGGAAGTCCGGCTGGGATGGCCGGGTGCGCCCGTACCGGGGCACCTCGCGCACCTTCACGGTGAAGTGAAGGCGCTCAGCTGCAGGTGCGGTCCGGGTTGCAGTTCTTGTTGCACTTGCGGCAGGCCTCGCCGCCCTTGCCGCACTTGTCCTTCAGGTTGCCCGGCTCGCAGACGTTGTTCGCGCAGCAGCCCGCGCACGAGTTGGGGGTGCACCGGCACGTCCCCTGTACGCACTCCTGGCCCTGGGCGCACGGGCCACTGCTTCCGCACTTGCACTGCCCACCCACGCAGCGGTCCACCGTCAGGTCGCTGCACGCGGGATTGGCGCCGCACACACAGACGCCGCGGGCATCGCACGTGTCCGCCTGCCGGGGATCGCACGCCACGCAGCTGTTGCCGCCCGCGCCGCACGTCTCCGGCGAGGCGCTGGTGCAGACGCCGTTGTCGCAGCACCCCGTGCACCCCAGGCAGAAGGTGTCCGAAGTGGAGGGCTCCAGCCGCAGGGTGACGTCCACCTCGTGCCCATCGCGCAGCTGCACGGTGCTCTCGCCCCGGGCCACCACGCTTCCGTCGCGCAGGCCCTCGACGTACACCTTCGCCTGGGCGCCGTTGGCGGCGTCGTCCCCCAGCACCACGCGCAACGTCTCCCCGCTGGAGAGCAGCCGCGCCGGTTGCTCCGGAAGCACGTGGGGCCCGAAGGGCTCTCCTTGCTGCACCGTGCCCCACACCCGTACCTGGGTGAGCAGCAGCGTGGGATCGAACTCCGTGGTGACGTAGAGCGCCGTGCCCGAGGCCGTGCCCGAATCCCGGCACGCTCCCAGCAACAACACGGCGCACACGAGCACCAGCTTCCAACCCCTCCGGGTCGCCGTATCAGGTCCGCGCATCATGGCACACACGAGGGTATTCATTGCGCACAGCCCGGGGTGTGTACTGGAGTCCCCCCCGTCGAGCCCTGGACGTTCCCACCTCGTGAAGTGATGGGAAGCGGACACCTGGAGTGTCTCAGAGCTGCGCCAGGGCTTCTTTCAGGGCCCCCGGATGTGGAGCCACGGACGGTCGGTGTGGCGGGTGCAGCCGCGTCAGCAGCTCGCGCAGCCGGGGCGAGGGGTTGATGAACTGCAGGCCGACGCCCGGAGACATGCGCCAGGCACGCGCCTGGGCCGAGTCCACGTGCCGCACCACCTCGCCCACGCATTCCACCTCCTCGCCGCCGATCAACAGGGTGAACTCGAGACGGGTGAAGATGTGAGGGAAGGGTTCCGCGCAGCACATGAAGAGGCCGCCGCGGCTGAGCTCGCTGCAGTGCACCACCACCGAGCCGGCGTCCCGGGCGCGCCGCACCCGGGCCGTCCAGGTGGGCGGCGGGGTGGGATCATTCGGATCCGGCAGGGTCGGGAGCCTGGGGATGGGCGTGTTGCCGGGCTCGGAGGCCACCTGCGCGGCCTGGGCCAGCCGGGAGGCCTGGGGCCGCGAGGCGGGCTCGGGCTGTACGGAGGCGAGCAGGGCCTTCTTGAGCTCGAGCGCGCTGGCGAAGCGCTCCGAGGGGTTGCGGGCCAGGGCGCGCAGCAGGACGCGGGAGAGCGCCTCCGGCACGGCGGGCGCCAGCTCGTGGGGCGCGCGCAGCGGGGCCGGCGGCTCCGAGGAGAGCACCAGCTCCGCGATTTGTCCGCGCGGGTAGGGCAGCTGGCCGGTGAGGAGCAGATAGCCCGTCACGCCCAGCGAGTAGACATCCGCGCGCCCATCCACGGGCTGGCCCGCCCACTGCTCCGGGGCCATGTACGCGGGGGTGCCGAACACCTGCCCCGCCATCGTCTGCTCCGGACCACCGGCGCCGTGCAGCGCCTTGGCCACGCCGAAGTCGAGCACCTTGAGCGTGGGGCGCTCGCCCGGGCGCTCCATCATGAGGAGGTTGTCCGGCTTGAGATCCCGGTGCACCACGCCGCTGCGGTGCACGGCCTCCAACGCGTCACAGGCCTGGGCGAGCAGCCACGCCACCAGCTCCGGCTCCGCGGGGCGCTGCATCCGCGACAGGGGCACTCCGTCCAGGTACTCCATGACGAAGTAGTGCAGCCCGTCCTCGGACTCGTTGATGTCGAAGATGCGGACGATGTTGGGGTGGCCGATGAGGTTCACCGTGCGCGCCTCGGCGTAGAAGCGCGCGCGCAGCCGGTCGTCCTGGGCCATGGTCGGGTGCAGCACCTTCACCGCCACCCGGGCGCCGATGATGGTCTGCTCGGCGAGGTACACCGTACCCATGCCTCCGCTGCCCAGCAGCTGGGTGAGCCGGTAGTGCCCGAGTGTGCGGCCGCGCAGATCGAACAGGGCAGGAATCGTTCGCGGAACCGAGTCCGAAGACTCGGCCCCCGTCCAGGTGACCTGTTCGATACACGGGGCGCTGACGGGATGTTCTGACGAACAGTTCTCGCAGTGCATGGCGGCTACCCAACACCTGCAAGGGCCATGCTCCCTTTCTGAGAGGCGGGAAGGGGCCGGAGCGGTGTCGTGAGGGGTGGGCCATGGCGGGAAATCAAGGCGTTGCAGTGCCCACCAGCGCACGCCTCCGGGGAGCGCCGGACGCGTTGCTCAATTCGTTCAGCCAGACGTGGGTAGGATTGATCAAAACTTCCACATCTCCCGGGTTTCAATCGATCTTCTGCTCTCGCTGCCCGGCTGCGGTGGATGTGCAAAAAGCACGGGCGAGCCGGGGAGGACACACGCGTGGTCATCATCGTCATGGGGGTGTCCGGGTCGGGGAAGACGACGGTGGGACAGCGGCTCGCCGCGGCGCTCGGGTGGCGGTTCCGGGACGCGGATGATTTCCACCCTCCCGGCAACATCGCGAAGATGGCCGCGGGCACTCCGCTCACGGACGAGGACCGCGCGCCCTGGCTCTCGGTGCTGCGGGAGCTGGTGGGGAACGCGCTGGCGGCGGGGGAGTCGCTGGTGCTGGCGTGCTCGGCGTTGAAGCACTCCTACCGGGAGCGGCTGACGGTGGACGCGGCGCGGCAACGGTGGGTGTACCTGCGGGCACCCCGGGAGCTCATCGCCGAGCGGTTGAAGGCGCGTCAGGGCCACTACATGCCGGTGTCGCTGCTCGACAGCCAGCTCGCGGCGCTGGAGGTGCCGGAGGACGCGCTGGTGGTGGAGGCCACGGCGGATCCGGACACACTGGTGGCCACCCTCCTCCGGGAGCTGGGGCCGCGGCCGGCCTCCTGAGCGTCACTCCAGCTCGTCCAGCTCGCGGAAGGCGGGCCATACGAAGGGCGGCACCGTCCAGCGCTCGCGCAGGCGCGTCTCCAGCGTCTCCAGCGTGCGGGCGAGTCCCGGGAAGCCCTCGACGGGGGCGAGCAGGGTCCGGCAGCGCGCGAGGTGGTGCAGCAGGGCGGCGCGCTCGGAGAGGCCCGGAGCCCACTCGCGGTCCTCCTCCAGCACGCGCGGGTGCAGCCACTGGAAGAGGTTCACCGTGCGCGCCAGCGCCACCGTGGCCCGGGCGTGCACCCAGGCCGAGTCCGCCTGGGCCGCCTCGCACTGTGAGGACAGGGTGATGCGGTAGGTGATGTCCGCGCGGGCGATGAGCTCGTCCGGCAGGGGCACGGTGACGAGCCACATCAACGCGTCGTACAGCGCGTGCCGCATGCCCGCGTACTCGAAGTCGAGCAGGCGCGGGCCGCCGGGGGTGAAGAGGACGTTGCCCGGCGCGAGGTCCCCGTGAGTGAAGGCGAGGAAGGGCCCCGGGTTGGCGAGCGTGCGCGCCACGTTCTGCAACTCCTCATGCAGGCCCGGCGCCGCCTCGGCCTCCACCGCCGAGAGCCAGCGCAGCAGCCGCCCCTCGTTGTCGAGCAGGAAGCGCGCGTTCTCCACCCGCACGCGCTGGGGGCGTGGCGGCAGGGCCTGACGGACGAGCTCGTACTCGGACTGGAGGCCCAGGGTGCGCGCGTGGAGCTGTCCGGCGAGGCGCGCGGTGGCGATCAACCCTCCGGTGGCCGCGCGGGCATCCTCTCCGCGCAGCAGCTCCTCCAGCGTGCGTCCGCGTCCCAGGTCCTCGAGCACGAAGAGGCGCGCGTCCACGTCGGCGGCGAGCAGGCGCGGGCCGAACTCCAGTCCCTGGCGGGTGAGGAAGTCCGCGCCGGCCTGGTCATCGAGCCCGCACACGGGGTCATCCCGGAAGTGCTTGAGGATGATGGCCGGCACCGGGCCGCCGCGCACCTGGGCGCGCACCACCACGCTGCGCGACTCGGTCTTGAGAAGCTCGGGGGCGCCGAGGAGCACCGGGCGGCCCCAGGCCGAGGACAGTGCACGGGCTGCGTGGGCCAGCAGGGAGGTGAGGTCTGGCGGGCTCAGGACCGCCGCTCCACCGTTGCCCCCAGCCGCTCGAGCAACTCGCGGTACCACGTGAAGGCCCGCTCGGTGCGTCCCGGCAGGGCATGGGTGCCCCACAGCACGGTGAGGGTGCGGCGCGTGCCGGCGTGCGTCTTGGTGCGCTGCGCGTCCTTCACCGCGTTGGCGCAGGGGCCCTCCGCGTCGAAGAGGCACAGCAGTCCTCCGAGGTCGATGCTCTGCCCGGAGGCGTTGAAGACATACGAGGCGCCCTCGGGGGCGATGCCGATGCGCAGGGGCTCCTTCGCCCGCTCCGGGTCCACCACGCTGATGGGCAGCCCGCTGTGCAGCGACACCGCGTTGCACACGTCCACCGCCGCGTTGATGGAGCCGAGCGTCCCATCCCCCGCCGCCCGCACCAGGTACTCCGAGGCCGGCTTGCTCCGGCCCGTGGGCTTGAAGCCGCCATGGCGCAGCAAGTCCCTCACCGCGCCGCGCACGGCGTCATCGGCGCTCAGGGGCGCCGGAGCGTCCAGCTTCAGCAGCGCCACCAGCCACTCGGGCGAGGGCTGCTCGGACAGGGGCTTGGGGAAGGTGGCCTCGAAGGCCACCGTGTCCAGCAGGGGATGGGAATCGACGGTGAGCACGCGGTCCTTCTACTCGAAGAGGCGGCTGGCCATGCGCTGCATCTTCTTCGCCTTGTCCGTGTACGGCGGGAAGAAGGTCTGCAGGAAGGCAATGGGGCCCTGGCGCAGCACCGCCCGTTCGTGGCTGAACGTCCGGAAGCCGTACTCGCCGTGGTAGTTGCCCACGCCGCTCTCGCCGATGCCGCCGAAGGGCAGGTCCGCGTTCGTCAGGTGCACCACCGTCGTGTTCACGCACGTGCCTCCCGCGGACGTCTCGGAAACGAGACGATCCACCGCCGCCTTGTCCTGGCTGAAGATGTACATGGCCAGGGGCTTGGTGCCCGCGCGGATGTGCTGAATCGCCTCCTCCGTCCGCTGGTAGCGCAGCACCGGCAGCACGGGGCCGAAGATCTCCTCCTCCATGATGGGGGCCTCGGGCTTCACGTCCGCCAGCACCGTGGGGGCGATGTAGCGGCTGGAGGCGTCCACCACGCCGCCCGTCACCACGCGCACCCCGCTGGCCACCGTGCGCTCCAGCAGCCCGTTCACCCGGGCGAACTGCGCGTCATCCACCATGCGGCAGAAGTCCGGCGTGGCCTTCCGCGCCTCCTCCGTCTTCCCGTAGAAGCGCTCCAGCGTCTCGCGCACCTTCGCGAGGAACTCCTCCTCCTTGGAGGCGTGCACCAGCACGTAGTCCGGCGCCACGCACGTCTGGCCGCCGTTGAGGAACTTGCCGAAGGCGATGCGCTCGGCCGCGGCCTTCACGTCCGCGTGCTCGTCCACCACCGCGGGCGACTTGCCGCCCAGCTCCAGCGTCACCCCGGCCAGGTGCTTCGCCGCCGCCTCCATCACCTTGCGCCCCACCCGCGGGCCTCCGGTGAAGAAGAAGTGATCGAAGGGCAGCTCCAGCAGCGCCTGGCTCTCCTGCGCGCCTCCCTCCACCACCGTCACCTCGGACGGGTCGAACACGTCCCGGACGAGCTGCGCGATGAAGGCCGACGTGTGCGGCGTCTTCTCGCTCGGCTTCACCATCACGCAGTTGCCCGCCGCCACCGCCGCCACCAGCGGGGAGAGGGTCAGCTGGAAGGGGTAGTTCCACGGCGCGATGATGAGCACCACGCCCTTGGCCTCGTAGCGCACCTCGCTGCGCGTGCCGGCGAGCAGCATCGGCGTGCCCACCTTGCGCGGCTTCATCCACTTCGCCAGGTGCTTGATGGCATGGTCCAGCTCCAGCAGCACCAGCAGCATCTCGCTCGTCTCCACCTCGGCCGCCGGCTTGCGGAAGTCCGCGTGGATGGCCTGATAGAGCGCCTCGCGCCGCTCCACCACGGCGCGCCGGAGCTTCCTCAGCTTCTCGACGCGCTCCTTCGCGCTCGTCCTCGACACCTCCCAGCGCCGTGCCCGCAGGCGCTCGAAGCTCTCCTGGAAGGGATTCTTCCGGCCCTGCTCCTCCATGCTCACCACGCGCATCGCGTCCTCTCCTCGGGAAGGTCTTCTGGGTTGAAGGGTTGGAAAAGCGTGTGACTCAGCGGGACTCCAGCCCGCGCAGCGAGGTAGTGAGCGCGTCCGCCAGCTCCCGCGTGAAGTCCACCCGGAGCGGCTCCAGGTGGGGGGCGGCCTCGTGCACCTCGCGCACCACCGGGGACAGGTCCGCCATCTGCCGCAGCCCCACCACCAGCGCGTGCACGTGCAGGAAGAAGCGCACGCCCTCGCCCGCCTTCAGGAAGGGCAGCCGCTTCTCCACCAGCGTCCCCGCCCGCACCACCGCCTCCAGCAGCCGCTCCTTGAAGGTGCGCACCTGCTCCACCGTGACGTTCTGCTCCAGCACCGTCTGCAGCCTCGCCAGCAGCCGGGTGAGCGGCTCCTCCCCCTCCAGCGTCTCCGCCACCGTGCGCGCTACCCGCGCCCCCGTCCACCGGCCCTCGCTCCGCCCCAGCGCCTCCTCCAGCCGCGCGAACCACGCGAAGAGCTGCTCCTCCAGCAGCGCCAGGAAGAGCGCCTCCTTCGTCGGGAAGTAGAGGAACACCGTCCCCTTGGCCAGCTTCACCCGCTCCGCCACGTCCGCCATCTTCACCTCGTCGTACGAGGTGGCCCGGTACAGCTCCAACGCCGCGTCCAGCAGCTGCCGCCGCCTCGCCTCCTTGTCCTCTTCCTTCCTCGCCCGCTGCGGCATCACCCGCTTCGCCGTGTTGCTGACCATGAGTCATTGCGTAAGGGGCACGCCTCCGGCTGTCAAGTGACCTGAGGTCATCTGTTCACGAGCGGAGAAACTCGCGGTGGCCCGGCCGGTGTGCGAGCATGTGGGCATGCGTCCCATCCAGGCGGAGTTGCTCGACGGCGGCGCGCTGTACCGGGAAGTGGTGCTGGGCAAGCTGGCGCACGCGCGCGAGTCGGTGTGGATAGCCACGGCGAACGTGAAGGCCATGTACGTGGAGCAGGCGGGAGAGTTCGTGCCGCTGTTGCAGGTGCTGGACGGGCTGGCGGCGCGAGGGGTGGCGCTGCGGCTCTTGCACGCGGAGCTGCCCAGCCGGCCCTTCCGGGCGGAGTTCGACAAGCGCTCGAGGCTGGTGCGGGGCGGGTTGGAGCTGAAGGTGTGCCCGCGGGTGCACTTCAAGACGGTGCTGGTGGACGGGGCGTGGGCGTACCTGGGCAGCGCCAACCTCACCGGGGCGGGGCTGGGGGCCAAGGGCGAGGACGTGCGCAACTTCGAGATGGGCTTCGTCACCGAGGACTTCGACGTCATCGACCGGGTGACGGCGCTCTACGAGTCGGTGTGGAGCGGGGCGGAGTGCCGGGGCTGCCGGCTGCGCGCGGTGTGTCCGGACCCCATCCTCCCCGCGAGCGCACGGCCGGCGAAGAAGGAGTCCCCCGGCGGCATCCAGCTGGGCAAGGCGCGGCGGTTGGTGCGCGGACGCGGCCGGCCGGGCCGCTAGAGGGCCCGTACATTCCCACTGTCCGGAATGTTACAATCGCGTCCCGATGACGGCTGATGCCTCTGGGATGCAGGCCCTGCGCCGGGTGAAGCGGAAGAACTACTTCGTCTGTGCCGCCCTCCTCTTCGGGGGATTCATTGGCCACGGCCTGGCGGCGGGCGCCTTCTCGCCGGCGCTCGCGCTGGCGTACGGGGGGTGGGGCGCGGGCTTCCTGGGCATTGGCCTGGCGGTGGGGGCGGGGTGGATCTCCGTGGGGGCGACGGGGTTCTGGTCCGGGTCCGTGTCGCTCGTGGCGGCGACGGCGCTCGTCCACCTCACGGGGGGGCCGCTCAGCCCCTGCTTCCCGATGCTCAGCGCCATCCCCTTCGCCATCGCCATCTTCACGCCGGACACCCGCGTGCCCACGGTGGTGGCCTGCGGGGGCATGCTGCTCTCGGTGGCGGTGCTGGACGTGCTGGCCGGCCTGCCGGCGCGCGAGCTGCTGGCGCACATGGCGAGCTTCGGGCTGATTGGGGCCATCGCCGTCGCGGGCTCGCACACGTACCGGCGCATGAGCGACGCGGAGAAGACGGCGCAGCAGGAGCGGCTGGTGGCGCAGCAGGAGCGGCTGGTGGTGCTCGAGCAGCTGGCCGAGAGCGAGCGCCGCCGGATGAAGGCCGAGCGCGAGCGCGTGGAGGTGGACCGGCTGGTGCTGGTGGGGCAGCTGGCGGCCGGGGTGGCGCACGAGGTGAACAACCCGTTGGCCTTCGTGAAGTCCAACCTCGGCTTCCTGGAGCGGGAGCTGCGCACCGAGGGCGGACCGTTGGACGTGGGCGAGCTGCGGGACGTGGTCGCCGAGACGCAGGATGGGGTGATGCGCATCCAGCAGATCGTCATGGACCTGCGGCGCTTCTCGCGGGAGATCGACGAGGGTGACGAGGGGCAGGCGGAGGATGCCATCCAGGAGGCGAGGCGGCTGGCCTCGGTGCGGCTGCGGGGCCTGGGGGACGTGACGCTGGAGATTGGCGCGGGGCTGCCGCCGGTGCGGCTGGGGCAGCGGCACCTGGTGCAGGTGCTGTTGAACCTGCTGGTGAACGCGGCGGACGCGGTGGAGGACGCGGAGCCGGCGCGCCGGGCGGCCATCGCGGTGAGGGCGCGGGAGGTGGAGGGCGGGGTGCGGTTGGAGGTGGAGGACAATGGCCCGGGGATTCCCCAGGAGGTGCTGGCGCGGCTCTTCGAGCCCTTCTTCACCACGAAGCCACCGGGGAAGGGGACCGGGCTGGGGCTGGCGCTGTGCCGCGAGTACGTGTCGCGGGTGGACGGCTCGCTGCACGCGGAGAACCGCCCCGAGGGGGGCGCCCGTTTCGTCCTGTGGTTGCCAGCGGCGGGCGAGCACGTCTCCGCTTCGGCCTCCGCCGCGGCGTGAATGTGCCCATTTCCCCTCTCCCGAGGGGAGAGGGAATATGGAGGGAATATTGTGGACTCAGGGCGTCTTGCGGTGCCGGGCCCGCCAGGCGCTGGGGGACTCGCCGGTCATCTTGCGGAACAGGCTGCTGAAGTGCTGGAGCGAGGCGCACCCCACCTCCACGGCCACCGAGGTGAGCTTGGCATCGCTCTCGAGCAGCAGCGCCTGCGCGGTGCGCACCTGCACCGTGTTGAGCTCGGCCTGGAAGGAGGTGCCGGCCTCGCGCAGGCGGCGCTGGAGCGTGCGCTCGGACATGCCCAGCTCCCGGGCCACGTCCGCGAGGCCGGCGTCCACCAGCCGGTGGCGCAGCACCCGGTGCAGCTCGCCGAGCAGCGGGTGCTGCCCCATCTGCTGCATCACCAGGTCGTTCAGCTCGTTCATCAGGGCGCGGGACTCGGCCTCGGGGCGGCCCAGCCAGGCGAGCGCCTCATTCGCATCCGCGAAGGCCCGCGTGGGGTAGCCGGAGCTGACGAGGCTGTAGAAGCCGCCCACCACCGCGCCCGCCATGCCCTCGGGGCGCACCAGCGCCTGGCGCCTCACCGTCTGGGAGAAGCCGGAGATGCGCGGCGCCATGTACTTCACCAGCACGGACAGGCCGTTGGCGTCCGGGGCCTCCACGCGGCTGGCGTCCACCAGCGACAGGTGGGGCGCCGCGGGCGCCAGCTCCACGTCCAGCACCTGGGTGAGCCGCTGGATTTGCGACTCGCCGGGCCTGCCCCACACGGTGAACCCGCACAGCTCGGGCGTGGCGTACCAGTGGAAGAAGTTCTCTCCCGTCAGATAGCGGCCGATGGGGTCTCGGAGGTAGTCGTCGAGTCCTTCTGCGGGGCGCACGGCGCGGGAGCATAGCGCTTGAGGAGCCGGACCACCCAGGACGGATGGATGGGGGCCAGCGGGGTTTGCAGTGCTGGACGAAGCAACCCCTCGGAAGCCAGCCGCTCGGTGAGGGCCGGCAGCTCCCGCCAGGGCGCCTGGGGGCGCAGGTGGTGGGCCTGGTGGTAGCCGGCGTTGAAGCACAGCAGGTTGTACAGCCGGGACGTGGACGTCACGGCCAGCGAGTCCCGGCGGGTGGCGTCCGTCTCGTGGTGGGCCGCCAGGTTGAGCAGGTGGATGGACAGCTGCCCCGCGAGCATCATCCCGAAGTAGGACAGGGCCAGCCAGGGCCGCCACAGCGCGAGCGCCACCAGGGCGCCCTGCAGCAGGACGAAGTCGAGCACCAGCTCGGCGCGCTGGCCCTTCCTCTGGCCGGCGGCCTTCCACACCTTGCCCAGCAGCCCATAGGGCCAGAGCCAGGGGGTGAGGGTGGAGCGCACCAGGTACGTCACCGCGCCCTCTCCGGCCCGGCGCCGGCCCCAGTCCCCCTCTCCATCGTTGTACCGGTGATGGTTGAAGTGGTGGAGGTGGTAGCCGCGGTAGGCGAAGCCGCACGCCACGCCGAGCGTGCGAGACACCAGCCACCGCAGCGCCCGGGGGCGGGCGATGGGCTGGTGCATGTGGTTGTGCAGGACGGCGTAGTTCCAGAAGAGGAGGAGGAAGCCCGTCACGAGCAGCGTGACGCGGCCCGTCATGGGCAGGGTGTCCCAGCTCACCAGCAACGCGGCGAGCCAGGTGCACCAGAGGCCATGGACGGCGAGGTGGGACACATCCAGCGTGGGGGAGGCGGAGGGGTGGTGGGACATGGCCCCTTCGATGTACGCACGCGGGGTGTGAACTGCTTCATTGCAAGCGCCAATCGGTTGCGCCAGCGCGAAAATCCGGACGTTCCCGGCCCCCTCTGACAGGCGGTGGATCAGTCCTCGCCCTCGCGGCGCAGGGTGGAGGCCATGAGAGAGAGGGCGCGGATCTGCGTGCTGTTGAGCTTGCGCACGTTGCGCAGCAGGCGCCGCATCGCGGGCTGCTCCTGCTCGGCCGGGGGCGGGGGCTCCTCCCAGACGGGAGGCTGGGGCGAGCTGAGCGCGAGCATGGCATCCGCGGACATGTGCAGGGCCAGGCAGATGCGGCGCAGCGTGGGGACGCTCGGCATGAGGAGTCCCCGCTCCAACCGGCCGTAGACCTCGGTGGCCACGCCGATGCGCTCGGCCACGTCCGCCTGCGTCAAGCCGGCCTTGAGCCGGGCTTCCCGGGCCGCGTCTCCCAGGGCCTTGGACAGCTTCAGCTTCGCCTCGCGCTTGCTCCGGCGGGGGCGCGGGGGAGCGGGAGGGGGAGGGGGAGGGGTCTGCTCGGGGGGGACTTGAAAAGTAGTCTTCGACGCCATGGCTCCGTCCTGACTCCTCGCTGGCTTATATGACTTCGCAAGTCATGTGTCAGCGGCGACTTCGGAAGTGGGTTGAGGGGTGAAGGGGGCACGAAAGGAAAGAGGCTCCCGGCGCGTGTTGGTGGCACGTGCCGGGAGCCTCTCGAGGCATCAAGGAAGAAGCCGTGCTCCTCCCAACGGATGCCCATGGGTGTTGGCAGGGGCCCGGTGTCACCCGCACCTGGCCCCTGCACGAGCCAACCGGTGGCGCTACCCGGAAGGACTCGCGTGTCTCGTGTTACCTCTCAGCTTGAGTCTGGCAGCCCCACCTGTCAAGTCACCTGCGTCAAGGATTCAGGGCCTGCGGAGGACGCGGAGCGCTGTACCCCGGCAGGTAGCATTTGCCCTCCAATTCGTAGGCATCGTCTCCGCAGGGCGGACGGGCCGCGATCTCGACCCAGCAGCCACCGCGGAGGACGATCTCGTGCCGCGACTTGCACGGTGGGCGGTTCTGACCCCGGAAGGGCCCCTGGGGCATGGGAAGGGCAATGACATCCGTTCCGTTCGTGTAGAGCGCCGAGGCGGGGTCCGGGCCGTCCACGGTGAGCACCGGCGGCGCGACGGCGGGCGTGGTGGGCCCTGGCGTGGCGTGCGTCCACGGCGTCACCCCGAGCGCCAGCAGCAGGGCGATCAGGGCTCCTCCGCTCGGGGGGCGCGAGCGCGGAGGAGAGGGCTTCTGGGGTCCGGCCGTCAGATGGTCCCGCGCCTCGGGGCGTGTGTCGATGCGCATCAGTGCCACCGCCCACCGCTCGAGCATCCACGTGAGCTGCCGGGGTTGTCCGTTCGCGGGCGCGCGCTCCACCTCCAGCGCGAGGTAGGGCGGGGTGACGTTGGCGGTGGCGCGCACCTGCCAGTCCTCCTCCGCGCGCAGATCTCCTTTCGGTGCGGGCATGAGCACCAGGGCCGGGTTGCCCGTCTCGGTGTTGCGCGCCTCGTACAGCCGGCCCAGTCCGCCACCGATGCCACGGTAGCGTTTGAGGACGCGGTAGGGTTCCGGGGGTCCATCGTCCGGGTGGATGTCTTCCTTCTCGTCTTGCTGCTCCATGGGGTGTCCTCCCGGAGAAGACTCCTAACACACCGGGCTGACCAATCGAGTCGGGTGGAAACAGCGGGAGGTCTCGGACCACGTGTGCCCTGGGGGGCGGTGGACGCGGGGGGGCCGGCGAACCTGTTGGCTGGAAAGAGCGCAAGAGGTCTTGAGCTCTTGTTCCCTACCCGTGATGTTTT
Organism: Archangium sp.; assembly: GCF_057119385.1. NCBI lineage: Bacteria > Pseudomonadati > Myxococcota > Myxococcia > Myxococcales > Archangiaceae > Archangium > Archangium sp. The sequence goes on from NZ_DBNGVP010000125.1 coordinate 102,499, forward strand.
GTATACCAACAGTGAAGCCGGGAAAGTTCTTGTCCGGCTCGTTCAATACGAGAGGAGACCTACCTATGAGGTTCAAGTTCACGCCTGCTCTGGTCGTTACCGGGTTGCTCGTTTGTGTTGGGGGCGCGGCCGCGTCCGTCGGCAAGCAGAGTCTGGATGACGCTGGAAGCCAGCAGGGCGCGACTGCGCTGACCGGTGTGCAGACGGTTGAGTCCGCACCGGTCGAGATCCCCTCGGGCTCCACCGCCTCGGTACGTGCCTACTGCCCGTCGGGCATGCGCGTCATTGGCACCGGGTTCTACAGCTCCATCACCGATGTGGGGTTCGTGAAGGCCTATGGCTCGTTCGTCGGCGGCTTCTTCAACAACAAATCTTCCATCCCCGTCTCCGTTCATGTGCAGGCGATCTGCGCATTGGAGACGTCGGGGCTGACGGCGCTCTCGAAGAGCGAGGACTTCGAGCGTGACGTGCGCCAGCTCTCCGAGCAGTGGCAGCTCATGCAGCAGGACGCCAGGTAGCGTTCATTCCAGTGCGGCCGGGCTGTCCGCGAGGCGGCCCGGCCCGTGTGTGGAGCGGTGGACGCACCCCTCCCTGATCGCGCGGAGGCCCGAGAAATCGGCCCCGGCGCGATTGTCAACTCCCGAGGTGGGTCAGGACGGAAAAGTCCCAACCATTTCAGGGGTTTACCTCGCATGACGGTCTGACATATGGTGGCGCGCTCCCGGGGTCCCCCGGGTACCGGAGTCCCCGCGTTCCCAGGCGCGGCGGGCTCCTGGCGTGCCCCGGTAGGGAGGGCTGTTCAGGCCGTGAGCGAAGAGCGTCCGGACGCGCTGCTCAAGAGCGCACTCGAAAAGATCGTCTACTTCGAGGCTCGTGCCGAGCAGCTCAACCACGAGCTGACGTCCACGCGCGAGGAGATGGAGCACCTGCGGCGCGAGCTGGCCCAGTCCGAGGAGCGCGAGCTGGCGCTGCGCCGCGAGGTGGCCGGGCTGGAGGTGCGCCTGGGCCGCATGGCCTCCGAGCGCGAGGAGCTCACCCGCCTCAACCAGGCCCTGCGCACCGAGCGCAGCCAGCTGCTCGGCAAGCTGCTGGAGGCCAGCCGCATCCGCACCTCGGACGGCCGTGAGCGCGAGGAGGAGGACGACGACGGCCTGGGCATCGACCTGGCCTCGTTCATCTCCCAGCTGCGCAGCGAGGCGCTCGAGCGTCCCGCCGTGACCGCGTCCGCGCCGTCCGCCCCCGCCTACCCGTGGCCCTCCCAGTCCGAGCCGCAGCGCCCGCAGGAGGTGGAGCAGCCCGCTCCCGCGCTCGCGATGGTGTCGGCGTCCGGCTCCGCCGCGAGCGTCTCCCCGGTGATGCAGCACGCGCAGCGCCTCTTCCTGGAGGGGCGGCTGGCGGTGAGCCCCGGGCAGATGGCGGAGCTGTCCGGCGGCGGCGACGAGACGCTCTTCGGCTTCTCCGTGCGCGAGCTGTCGGCGCCGGATGCCACCTCGCGCGTGCGCGCCGCCGAGCGCCTCAAGGCCCTGGGCCAGCCGGCCGCCGCGCCCGCCCTGGCCACGGCGCTGCACGCGGAGAAGGACCCCTCCGTCCAGGTGGCCCTGCTGGCCGCCTTCGCCGAGGTGGGCAAGGAGGAGGGCGTCCTCGTGGTGTCGCCCCTGCTGGCCTCCAACGTCCCCGAGGTCCGCATCGCCGCCCTCAAGGCGCTGCTGAGCATCGCGCCCCAGGAGGCCGCGCCGCACCTCGCCCAGGCCGTGAAGGACCCGGACCGCTCCGTGCGCCGCCGTGCCTCACTGCTGGCGCTGGGCCTGGAAGGGGAGGGCGCGCGCCGGCTCGGCGAGGAGGCCATCCACGATCCGGACTCCGAGGTGCGCAGCCTCGCCGCCCTGGCGCTCGGCGCCGGCAGCGGGGAGCACGCCCGCATGCTGCTGCTCGAGGCCCTCAAGGATGACGAGGTGCGCGTGCGCCGTTCCGCCGCGCAGAGCCTCTCGCGCATCCTCGGCCATGACGTCTCCGCCGTGGTGGACATGGACGAGGGCCGGCGCCGCCGGGAGATCCGCCGCCTCGCCACGCTCCCCGTGCAGCCCGTGCGCGCCTCGCTCCTCCCGAAGCCCGCCCCCCGCGCCGCCGCGCCCGTGGCCGCTCCCGCTCCCGTCGCCCCGCCGGCCGTGCGAGCTCCAGTGCCCGTCGCTGCCCCCGCTGCCGCCGTGCGTCCCTCGCCGGCTCCGTCCATCGCCCACCGGGCCGCGGTACCGGCCGCTGCTTCCGCTCCGGCCCGGGGCTCGGCCCAGCAGGCCGTCCGCACCGCCGCGGCTCCCACCTCCGCGCCAGCCCAGCCCGTGGCGCGTCCCGCCGCGCGCCAGCCCGTCTCCCCGGTGGAGGCCCTGTGTGGACCGCTGATGTCGGAGATTCGCGCGGCCATCCGGGGCCGCTCGCTCGGGGAGCTGGCCTCCGGCATCTCCGCGCCCCCCGAGCTGGCCGAGGAGGCGCTCACCCTCCTGGTGGCCAGGGGAGCGATCATCCGGCGAGGTCACAAATACTTCGCCGCTTGAGGCAAGGTATGACCTCCCCGGTCTCGACGAAGGGTTCTGAGGATTCTCCATGGACGCGCCGACGTACAGCTCCAAGCAGGTGGCCGAGATGCTCGGCTTGCCACCGAAGTCCATCGCCTCGGCGCTGAAGCAGGACAGCTACACGGGCGCCGAGGTCTGGGCCCTGCGCACGCAGCTGGGCGCGTTCCCGCCGTCACTCGGCCGCCGCAAGCAGCTCTTCCTCAACTTCAAGGGCGGCACGGGCAAGACGTCCCTGTCCACCTCCTACGCCTGGCGCCTGGCGGAGCTGGGCTACAACGTCCTCATCGTCGACCTCGACAGCCAGGGCCACGCCACCAAGTGCCTGGGCTTCGAGGGCGAGGACTTCGACAAGACGCTCCTCAACGTCCTGGTGCGCAAGTCGCCCATGTCGGAGGTCATCCAGAAGTCCTCCCTGCCCAACCTGCACTTCGTCCCCTCCAACCTCACCATGTCCACGGTGGACCTGGCGCTGATGCCCATGGCGGGACGCGAGTTCAAGCTGCGCAACGCCCTCAAGGAAGTGGAGGCGCAGTACGACGTCATCGTCTTCGACGCGCCGCCCTCCTTCGGCCTGCTCAACCTCAACGCGCTGATGGCGGCCAACGACTTGTTCGTCCCGGTGCTGGCCGACTTCCTCTCCTTCCACGGCCTCAAGCTGCTCTTCGAGACGGTGCAGAGCCTGGAGGAGGACCTCAACCACGTGCTGGACCACGTCTTCATCGTGGTCAACTCCTTCAACGCCACCTTCAAGCTGGCCAAGGAGGCGCTGGAGGCGCTGCAGACGCACTACCCGGAGTACCTGCTGCCCACCATCATCCGGCAGTGCACCAAGTTCGCCCAGGCCTCCAGCGAGGGCCGGCCCGTCTTCGTGGCGGACCCCAGCTCCAAGGGGGCCATGGACATCGAGGCCCTCATCCAGAATGTGCTTCCCCGCTTGCGTGTGGGCACGGCTCCCGGTACCGATGATAGCGGCGCGCAGCGGGCCGGTTGACGTATAACCCCGTCTCTCCCGCTCTCAGGCTCGTCTCGTCCATGAAGAAGGCCTTCGAACAGAACGTGTCCCGCGCCAAGCCGCGCCTCCGTCTGGGTGCATTCACCGGCGTCGTCGATCCCGCCGCGCCCGAGGAGCCGCAGGAGCAGCCCCCGCAGGCCCTGGCCCAGGAGTCCGACCAGGCCCCGGCCCCCGAGCCGGAGCCGGCCCCCGAGCCCGCCGCGACGGCCGCCCACGACCTGTCCGCCGAGGTGCGCGCCCGCGTCGAGCGCGCCCGCGCGCCGCGTCCCACCGCCTCCGAGGTGATTGACGCCGCCCTGCGCGCCCCCGCCGTCCAGGCGCCCCAGGAAGTGCCCGCCGCTCCCGTGGCCCGGGCCGAGCCGCCCGAGCACGAGGTGGAGGTGCAGACGCCGGCTCCGCCCAAGGAGGACCTGGACAACCAGGCCCGCCGCGAGCGGCTGAAGGAGCGCCTCAAGGCGGTGCGTGAGAACCCGCGTCCCGAGCCCCTGCCGGCCAGCGTGGCCGAGGCGGGCCTGCGCGCGGTGGAGCGCATCTCGGCGCTGCAGTCCGAGCTCACCAAGGTGAAGGCGCTCAACCTCACGCTCACCCAGGAGCTGGAGGTGTCGCGGCGCCAGGCGGAGAAGGCCACCGAGGAGGCCCGCCTGCGCATGGACGAGGCGCGCCGGCTCGCCACCGACATGGAGGGCCGGGTGAAGCTGCTCGGCGACCTCGAGCGGGAGCTGGCCGCCCTGGAGGGCGAGCGCGACGAGGCCCTGCTGTCGCTGCAGGAGGCCCGTCAGGCCATGCAGGCCCAGGCCCAGGAGCGCTCCACCCTGGAGGCCGCCGTCGCCGAGGCCAAGCGCGCCCTGGCCGACAGCCTCTCCGAGGAGGAGCGGCTCGCCGGGGAGCTGGAGTCCGCCAAGGACGAGGCCTCCGCGCTGCGCCGCACCGTGGACACGCTCCAGGGCGAGCGCGATGTGCTGGCCCAGCAGGTGGCCTCGCTCACCGCCGAGCGCGCCGAGCTGCTCGAGGCCCGCAAGGCGCTCGAGGCCGTGCACCGCGCCCTGAGCCAGGCTGTTTCCCGCTAGTCCCCGGGTACAGTCTCCTCCTGCTTCCGAAGCCCGCCGGTCCTCGTGACCTGGCGGGCTTTCTTGTGTCTGGAGCCCTGGAGAGCAGGCGGAGCGCCAGCACGGGTTTGCCGCATCCGGAGGGGAGTCGGAGCTTTACCGGCGAACCCGGGGGGGTGGTGTGCTCCGTGCGCTCCACGGTTCTCCCGAGACACTCAAAGGAGTGACACGTGGCTCTAGACCTCTTCAAGGAGAAGGGTGTCCCCCTGGACCGCCAGCGGTTCACCTGGAAGGACCTGACACGGAGGATGATCAGCAAGCTGGATGACGACGCCTTCACGCGCGTGCGTGTCATCCTGATGAACGGCATCGAATCCGAGTCCGTGCGCTTCAGCCACGCCTGTGCCCGGATGAACCGGGAGCTCCGCGAGCCGCTCGCCCTCATCCGCCGGGTGGAGCACTTCCAGCAGACGCTGGTCAACTGGCTGAATCCGGGGAACCAGTCCCCCCTGGAGACCACGCTCGGCTACGAGCAGACGGCCATCGAGGTGACGGCGAGCGTGGCCCAGCACGAGCCCGATCCGTACCTGGCCCAGACGTACCGCTTCGGCATGCTCGAGGACTTCGATCACCTGTACCGGTACTCGGCGCTGTACGACCGGCTGTGCGGCAAGGATCCGAACACCATCACCCAGAGCTATACGGACATCATTCCCGGACGGCTCACCGCCATCGAGCACCGCCATCCGCTGGACGACGTGCGCCGGCCGTATGAGGCGCGCACCGCGGCCCCCATCACCAGGCTCAACGCGCTGACCATCGTCTCGGCCGAGAACCAGGTTCACACGTACTACATGAACATCGGGCCGAGCTTCACCGATCCGGTGGCGCGCCAGCTGTACGCGGAGATCGCCGCCATCGAGGAGCAGCACGTGACGCAGTACGAGTCGCTGTGCGACCCGGGCGAGTCGTGGCTGGAGAAGTGGCTGCTGCACGAGGCCAACGAGGTCTACAACTACTACAGCTGCCTGCGGTCCGAGACGAACCCGCGCATCAAGGAGGTGTGGCAGCGGTTCACGGACTACGAGCTGGGGCACCTGCACTACGTGATGGAGCTCTTCCAGCGGCTGGAGGGGAGAGACCCCGCCGAGGTGCTGCCCCGGGAGCTGCCGGAGCCCATCGGCTACCACAGCCACCGCGAGTTCGTGCGCAAGGTGCTGATGAACGAGGAGGGCCTGAGCGCGAAGGGCACCGGGTTCGTGCCGCGCGCCGAGGAGGCCGAGCGCACGCTGCTCTACCGGCAGCAGCTCAACTCCGAGGGGAGTCCATCCGCGATCGCCTCCGCCGGCTACCGCTGGCGTCCGGGCACCGAGCTCGCGGAGGAAGCCGAGCGCGTGAGCACCCTGGCCGAGGGGAGGATCCAGTAATGGAACGCAAGGCGAGCGAGATGGGGATGAACCGGACGGGCATCAGGGTCCACCCGGTGAAGAGCAGGGAGACCGTCGAGGGCTCCGAGAAGTTCGCGCCGGACATCCCGGGGGATGCGTCGGTCATCGCGAAGCAGCGCCAGGACTTCGCGCGGGAGGCGGGGAACCTGGGCACGGTGCCGCCGCCGAACCTGAAGGGGATGGCCAAGGCGGCGATGGACCTGCTCAAGGGCGGCCGGGCCACGGTGCTCGTGGACAAGCTGGGCCAGCGTGCCGGCTTCGAGCGCACGGGGACGCGGCTGTACGAGCTGGCGCTGTCCAAGCTGGACGTGTTCGGCACGTGGGACGGCGGGCCCTCGCGCGAGCAGTTGGAGAAGATCCGCCGGGACGAGCTGTCACACTTCGCGCTCGTCAAGCGGACCCTGGAGAAGCTGGGCGCGGACCCCACGGCGCTCACGCCCGCGGCGGAGCTGCAGGCCAACATGTCCGAGGGCGTGCCGAGGATGCTGGCGGATCCACACGTCAACCTGCTGCAGTCGCTCGAGGGGCTGCTGACGGCCGAGCTGGTGGACAACGCGAGCTGGGAGCTGCTCATCGAGCTGGCGCGCGAGCTGGGGCACCAGGAGCTCGCCGAGGACTTCCAGCGGGCGCTGGACGTGGAGCAGGAGCACCTGGCGCTGGTGCGGGCCTGGATCGCGGCGGGAACGAAGCTGGAGGCGAGGGTGGGCGAGGAGGCCGCGGGAGCCCCGGCGTAGCGGACGGACGGACGCCCCCTCTCCCACGAAGACGTACCCATGGAGGTCGTGACGATGCTGGAGCAACACAATCCGAACAACCCTGCCCTGCGCAACCCGTCCCTGCGGAAGGAGTCCTTCGTTGCCCTGGGGACCATCGGGGCGCTCACGGCGGGCACGGCGCTGCTCGGAGGGAGCGTCTCGAACAGCGGGCAGCTCTGGTACAAGCGGCTGCGCAAGCCGGGCTTCACGCCGCCGCCGTGGGTATTCGGTCCGGCGTGGACGGTGCTGTACGGGCTGATGTCCATCTCCGCCTGGAGGGTGTGGAACCGGCCGGCGGGCCCCCGGCGCTCGTGGGCGCTCGCCCTGTGGGGGCTGCAGCTCGGCTTCAATGCGCTCTGGTCCCCGCTCTTCTTCGGCAAACACCGGCAGCGCGAGGCGCTCGCGGACATCGCCGCACTGGGCGTGAGCCTCGCGGCCTACACCGCGGTGGCGCGCAAGGTGGACACGGGTGCGGCGTGGATGATGGTGCCCTACCTGGCCTGGGTGGGCTTCGCCAGCGCCCTCAACGAGGAGATCGTCCGCCTCAACCCGTGACATGATGCCCTCCTCTTCTTTCGGAGGGCTCCATGGAGCTCCGCATCCAGAACCTGTCCAAGCGCTATTCCAACGGCACCCAGGCGCTCCAGGACGTCACGCTCACCATCAAGCCCGGCATGTTCGGGCTGCTCGGGCCCAACGGCGCGGGCAAGTCCACGCTGATGCGCACCCTGGCCACCCTCCAGGAGGCCGACAGCGGCAGCGCCACGCTCGGTGACATCGACGTACTGAAGGACAAGGACGCGGTGCGCCGGGTGCTCGGCTACCTGCCCCAGGACTTCGGCCTCTACCCGAAGGTGACGGCCGAGGATCTCCTCACCCACCTGGCCACCCTCAAGGGCATCTCCAACGCCCGCGAGCGCAAGCAGGTGGTGGACGCGCTGCTGCAGCAGACGAACCTCCACCACGCGCGGCGCAAGCAACTCGGCGGCTTCTCCGGCGGCATGCGCCAGCGCTTCGGCATCGCCCAGGCGCTGCTCGGCAACCCCAAGCTGCTCATCGTGGACGAGCCCACCGCGGGTCTCGATCCCGAGGAGCGCGTGCGCTTCCACAACCTGCTGAGCGAGATCGGCCAGGACGTCATCGTCCTCCTCTCCACGCACATCGTCTCGGACGTGCGCGACCTGTGCCCCCAGATGGCCGTGCTCAACGGGGGCAAGGTGCTGCTCACCGGCGCGCCCGAGAACATCATCGCGCGCCTGGAGGGCCGCATCTGGAAGAAGTTCGTGGACAAGGCGGAGCTGCCCAGGCTCCAGGCCGAGCTGCCCATCATCTCCCACCGGCTGCTGATGGGGCGCACGCTCGTGCACGTCTACAACGCCGGGGCGCCGGACGCCTCCTTCGCGCCGGCCGTGCCGGACCTCGAGGACGCCTACTTCGCCACCATCAAGGGACACCTCGCGCAGGAGCCGGCTGCCGGCCTCCAGGCCATCGCGGGCTGAGGAGCCACCCACCATGCTCTCCATCGCGCTCTTCGAGCTGCGCCAGCGGCTCAAGCTGCTGTCCACCTGGGTCTACTTCGGCGTCTTCTTCCTGCTCGCCTGCCTGGCGATGAACGCGGCGGGCGGTGCCTTCAAGACCATCATGCTGGGCGGAGGCACCGGCGGAAAGGTGCTCGCCAACTCGCCCTACACGCTGAGCAACCTGCTCTCCCTGCTCGGCTTCTCCGGAGTCATCGTCACCGGCGGAGTGATGGGCCAGGCCGTCTACCAGGACTTCGCGCACGGCACGCACACGCTCTTCTTCACCGCCCCCATCTCGCGCGCCCGCTACCTGCTGGGCCGCTTCCTCGGGGCCTTCCTCACGCTCGTCATCATCTTCTCGAGCATCGGCCTGGGGGCCCGCTTCGGCGCCTCCATGCCCTGGCTGGAGGAGAGCCTCATCGGCCCCACCGTGCCGGGCTCGTACCTGCGGCCCTACCTCGTCAGCATCCTGCCCAACCTCTTCTTCACCGGCGCGCTCTTCTTCGGGATGGCCGCGCTCACCCGCCGCATCCTCCCCGTCTACGTCGCCAGCGTGGTGCTGCTCGTGGGCTACCTCATGGGCAGCAGCCTGTTGAGGGAGCTCGACTCGAAGTGGCTGGGCGCGCTGGTGGATCCGTTCGGCATGAACGCGATGCGTCTGGTGACGGAGTACTGGACGTCCGTGGAGAAGAACACCGTCCTGGTGCCGCTCGAGGGCTGGTTCCTCCTCAACCGACTCCTCTGGGTGGGCCTGGGCGCCGTCATGCTCGGCTACACGCTCCTGCGCTTCCAGCGGACCCACGCGCTGGCGGGCGGCCGCGTGGAGGCCCCCGTCGAGACCGAGGCGCCCCGAGCGGTGCTCACGGTGCCCTCCGTCACGCGGGACTTCCGGGACGGCACCTTCCTGCGGATGCTCCCGCGCCTGGCGTGGCTGGACCTGAAGGAGACGGTGAAGAACGTCTACTTCCTGGTGATGGTGCTGGCCGGCATCATCATGGTGTTCGGCGCCTCGCGCACGCTCGGCTTCATGTTCGGCACCCCCGTCTACCCGGTGACGTACCTGGTGCTGGACCTGGTGGGCGGCGGCTTCAGCCTCTTCCACGTCATCATCATCACCTTCTACTCGGGCGAGCTCATCTGGCGCGAGCGCGACGCGCGCATGAACCAGCTCTCGGACTCGCTGCCCGTGCCCGGGTGGCTGCCCTTCCTCTCCAAGCTGCTGGCGCTCATGGGCGTGCAGGTGCTGCTCAACGCGGTGCTGCTCGTCTGCGGCGTGCTGGTGCAGCTCTTCAACGGCTACACCCACCTGGAGCCCGGCCTCTACGTCACGGAGCTCTTCGGCTTCCGGCTGTTGGACCTGTGGCTGCTGTGCATGCTCGCGGTGCTCATCCACGTGCTGGTGAACAACAAGTACCTGGGCCACTTCGAGATGGTGCTCTACCTGCTGTCGAGCACCTTCGCCTCGGAGTTCGGCTTCGAGCACGGCCTGTACAACTACGGCGGCGCGCCCAACCCCACGTACTCGGACATGAATGGGTACGGGCCCTTCGTGGGGCAGATGGTGTGGTTCCGCGTGTACTGGGCGCTCGTGGCGGTGGCGCTGGCCTTCGTCTCGCACCTGTTCTGGGTGCGGGGCACGGAGACCCATCCCCGGTGGCGGGCGACGCTGGCCCGCGCGCGGGCGTCGCTGCCGGTGCGGGTGGGCCTGGCGCTGTCCGTGGTGGGCGCCGTGGCCGTGGGCGGCTTCGTCTTCTACAACACCAACCGCCTCAACGTCTTCCGCACGGAGCACGAGGAGCAGGCGGAGTCCGCCGACTACGAGAAGAAGTACAAGCCGCTGGCGAAGGTGGCGCAGCCGCGCATCGTCTCGGCGAAGGTGGAGGTGGATATCTTCCCCGAGGAGCCGCGCATGAGGGCCCGGGGCACCTTCGGGCTCGTCAACAAGACGGCCGAGCCGGTGAAGACGGTGTACGTCCACCTGCCCGAGGACCTGAAGGTGTACCGGCTGGCGGTGGCGGGCGCCGAGTCCGCGTCCGAGAAGGACACGCGGCTGGGCTTCCACACGTACACGCTGCCCACGCCGCTGGCGCCGGGGGCCTCGGCCGAGCTCCAGTTCGAGCTGGGCCTGGAGCCGCGCGGCTTCCGCAACAAGGGCGCGGAGACGTCGCTCGTGGAGAACGGCACCTTCCTGCCCAGCTCGCTCTTCCCGCGGCTCGGCTACGTGGCCGCCTTCGAGCTCCAGGACGACCAGACGCGCAAGAAGCATGGGCTCGCGCCCAAGGAGCGCATGGCGGACGTGAACGACCTGGAGGCCCGGCGCAACACGTACATCGCCTCGGACTCGGATTGGATCACCTTCGAGGCCACGGTGAGCACCTCGCCGGATCAGATCGCCATGGCCCCGGGCTACCTCCAGCGTGAGTGGACGGAGAACGGACGGCGCTACTTCCACTACACGATGGACAGCCCCATCCTGAACTTCTACTCGTTCCTCTCCGCGCGCTACGCGGTGAAGCGCGACACGTGGAACGGCGTGGCCATCGAGGTGCTCCACCACCCGTCCCACGCGTACAACGTGGACCGGATGATCCAGGGCGTGAAGGACGCGCTGGAGTACTACACGAAGAACTTCGGGCCCTATCAGCACCGGCAGGTGCGCATCCTCGAGTTCCCCCGCTACGGCACCTTCGCCCAGTCCTTCCCCAACACCATTCCGTACTCGGAGGGCATCGGCTTCATCGCGAAGGTGGATGATGATGACCCGAAGGACCTGGACTACCCCTACTACGTGACGGCCCACGAGGTGGCGCACCAGTGGTGGGCGCACCAGGTCATCGGCGGCAACGTGCAGGGCTCCACGCTGATGTCCGAGACGCTCTCGCAGTACTCGGCGCTGATGGTGATGAAGAAGAAGTACGGCGAGGCGCGCATGGGCCGCTTCCTGCGCTACGAGCTGGATGGCTACCTGCGCGGGCGCGCCTTCGAGCGCAAGAAGGAGACGCCGCTGCTGCTCGTGGAGGGCCAGCAGTACGTGCACTACAACAAGGGCAGCCTGGTGATGTACGCGCTGCAGGACTACATCGGCGAGGACAACCTCAACCGGGCCCTGGCCGCGTACCGGCGGAAGGTGGCCTTCCAGCAGCCGCCGTTCACGAACTCGCCGGAGCTGCTCGCCGAGCTGCGCGCGGTGACGCCCGAGCACCTGCAGTACGTGCTCCATGACTTCTTCGAGCGCATCACCCTGTACGAGAACCGGGCGCTCAAGGCGACGTACACCGAGGTGGCGGGCGGGAAGTTCGAGGTGAAGGTGACGGCCAAGGCGCGCAAGCTGGAGGCCAACGGCACGGGCACCGAGTCGGAGCTGAAGCTGGCGGACTGGGTGGACGTGGGCGTGCTCGACAAGGACGGCAAGCCGCTCTACCTGCAGCGGGTGCAGGTGACGAAGGAGGACGTGGAGTTCACCGCGCTGGTGGACCAGCGTCCGGCGAGGGCGGGACTGGATCCGCTCAACAAGCTGATCGACCGCAAGCCGGACGACAACACGGTGGCGGTGGAGAAGCTGTGAAATGAAGAAGCCCGTGCGCCGGGTCTGGAAGGTGTTGCTCGGGGTGGTGGCGATGGTGGTGCTGTTCCTCGCCATCGCGCTCACCGCGGTGCCGGTCCCCGAGCGCACCGGTTTCGGTCCGTCCATCACGGAGCTGAGGGCGCTCGCCACGTCGACGGGCGAGCCGCTGCCCACGGAGTTCCGCCGCATCGTGGTGGGCGAGGGCTCCATGCCGGAGTTCGCCCTGGTGGCGGGGCGGTTCCTCGGGACACGTCAGGCCGTGTACCAGGCGCACCAGATTCTCTACGCCGATGGGCGGAGCGTCATCGTCGATGCCGGGAGTGATGCGGAGACGCTGGCGCGCAACATGCCCGGCTCCCGTGTCCTGGCGGACAACTACGCCCGGCTCCAGGAAGTGATGCGGCGCGCCGACGCCATCGTCCTCACGCACGAGCACTTCGACCACAGCGCGGGCATCGCGCACTCGCCGTTCCTCGATGAAGTGGCTCCACGGGCGATGTTGACGGAAGCCCAGCTCCACGGGAGCGATGCCGAGCGCGCCGGCTTCACCGCGGACGTCGTGGGCCGCTTGAAGCCGCTGCGTTACGAGGGGATGCACCTGTTGCGGCCGGGAGTCGTTCTCATCCGGGCGCCGGGCCACACGCCGGGGACGCAGCTGGTCTACGTGCGGCTGGCGGATGGCCGCGAGTTCCTGCTGGTGGGAGACATCGCGTGGCACCAGGACAACATCCTGCTGCCGCGCATGCACCCGAGGCTGGTGAACTGGCTGCTCGGCGAGGACGGCGAGGCGATGGCGAACCAGCTCCGCTACCTCCACGAGTTGCAGAAGGCCACGCCGGAGCTGAACCTCTTGGTGGCGCATGACGCGGCGCAGATGGCCGGGCTCCTCCAGCGCGGGCGGGTCCTGGACGGACTGCGGTAGGACGCCGCACGTCACCGGACAGGTAGATAAGCCAACTTGACGTGATGGGTTCTCACGGCGGATACTGCCGTGCGAGTCCTATGCACGGCGGGTGTGTGGGCAATGAATGGCGAGTGCGTTGGATCGCAACGCGTGTCAGAGGGGCTCGTTAGCCTTTGAGCAGGATCGGGCGGGGTTGGGGGTCGGGAGGTGGGGCGGTCTACGTCGATGGGCTCTCGTGTCTGGTCGAGTGCAAGCACTGGCGGGAGCCCGTCGACTTCAGCCCGATCGCGAAGTTCAAGGTCCGGGTGGATCGGCGGCCCCCGGCCGCTCTGGGTTTGATGTTCAGCGTGAAGGGGTTCACGGAGCCCGCGCTGCGGGAAGCCTACGCGCAACCCTTGCGCAATGTCCTGCTGTGGGACGGCAGGGATGTGTCTCTGGCTGTGAGGGGCGGCATGCGCGCGGCCCTCGGGGCCAAATGGCGAAAAGCCGTGGAGGAAGCCCAGGTGGATTACGAACTCAAGGCGGAGGACTTTCCATGATTCCGTGTCTCGTCGTGCGCGGGGAGGCGAATGCCCTGGTGCTTCGCAAGCTGCTCGAGCCCGAGTTCGGGCCCGAACTGCGCGTGCTCGGAACGGATGTCTTCTCGGAGAGTGTCTCCCTGGCGAGGTCCGTCCTCAGCAATCGCAAGGCCATCGTGGCCCTGGTCGCGGGGACGCGCTCGACCGAGCTCCAGAAGATTCGAGAGCTGCACCGCTTCCTCGTCTATGCGCTGGTCCAGATTGAGTGTCCGGACCTGTGGAAGGTGGTCCTGGTGGTACCGGACACGGAGGTGATGCTCTTCCAGGACCGGAACGTGCTGCGTCAGGTTCTCGGACGGGAGCCCACGGACGAGGAGCTCACACGCGGTCAGACCGAGCCCGTGCAGGTCCTGGAGGAGGTGTTGGGGCTCAAGAACAACATCCTGCGCGACGAGGAGCTGTGCCGGCGCCTGGAGTCCGTGGACGTGAGCTGTCTGGCCGAGCACCCCGTCGTTCAACAGGTGCGGCGCTTCTTCCGGGACCACCGCGAGGGCCGGTCCACCTTGAGTCTGTGAGCCGCCCCGCGCGCTAGCGCATGGACAGGCGTCCCGCCATCACGGGGCCGCGAGAAGCCGCCAGCCGCCGGCGCCGGACGATGGAGCGCAGTCCCAGCCACATGGCCGCGAGCGACACCGCCATCCACACCGCCGCCCAGAAGGGCGCGGGCAGGTACGTGAGCTGCGCCATGGCGTGCGCGTCGGAGACACCCACCTCCAGGCCGTAGCCGAACAAGCCCTTGATGTCCTGCAGTGCCAGGAGGCACGACAGCGCGGCGATCCACACGATGAGCCCCCGCCGCATCCACACCGGCCCCTTCCAGGCCACCAGTCCCAGCAGCGCTCCCATGCCGGCGATGAAGCCGAGCGTGAAGAGGCCGTCCGAGCGCGAGGAGCCGGTGGCGAGCGCGTGTGCGGCTCCCGGGTCCGGAGGCAGCAGCGGCACCCACAGCACGGCCACGCCCACCATCCAGACCACCAGTCCCCACAGCAGCGCACGTCCGCTGCGCATGCGCCCGGCGGCCACCAGCAGCAGGGCCCCGGCCAGCGAGGAGCCCACGTAACCGCCCGAGGCGATGAGCAGCTCCCTCCAGAGCGAGCCGGTGAGCGAGTGGTAGGTGAGCCCGCCCGTGGCCGGGCTGATGGTGACGCTGCTCACGTGGGAGCCCACCGCCCAGGCCGCCAGGGCGTGCCCGCTCTCGTGCATGAGGGTGACGAGCAGCCGGAAGGGGTACAACCACACCGTCTGCCAGAGGAAGAGGCTGGCCGCGGCGGCGAGCACCAGGCACGCCAGCAGCGCACGGGTGGACATCGGCGGCGGCTCGGGGACGGGACGCATACCCCTAGGACGCTAACACGGGGGGGTTCGTTCCGCCGGGGCGTCCTCTCTCAATGAAACTCCACGGGTCTGCCCCAGCTGTCCGAGAAGAACTGAATCACGTGGGCGTGCTCGAAGACGATTTCCCGGGGTTGCTCCGTGAGGTGGCCGTGCTCGGGGACGATCATCAGCGAGACCTCGCGCTGGTGCGCCCGGGCCTTCCGGACGAACGCGTCCGCGTCCGAGAGCGAGACCTTGGGGTCGCGCCCTCCGAGCATGAGCGCGAGCGGGCCCTGGAGCCTGTCCACGTAGGTGATGGGGGAGATGCTTCGGAGCAGGTCGGGCTCGGTGTCGGGGTCTCCGTACTCGCGTGCCCTGGCCTTGCGCAGGTCCTCCGGTGCGTTCTTGAAGAAGGAATAGAGGTCCGTCTTCGCGGCCAGGGCGAAGCCCGCGTCGTACGCTCCCGCGAACCGGGTCATTCCGACGAGCGCCTGGTTGCCGCCGTAACTCCAGCCGAGGATGCCCACCTTCGGCGTCCTGCCCTCCCGGCTGAACCGCGTCCGGACGTAGTGGCCGCAGGCCTCGATGTCCGTCTGCGCCTCGGGCTTCCGGGGGCCGTTGTCCGCGTCCGCCCACGCCTCGTCACAGCGGTCTCCCCGGATGTGGGGCTCGACGAAGATGAAGCCGGCCCGCAGGAAGAACTCCGGCCTCCAGTGGTAGCGCAGGGGGGCACAGGCTCCATTGAAGAAGACGATGACGGGGCAGAGGGTGTTCTCACAGGGCGGCGGAACGCGGATGACGAGCGGAATCGTCACCTCGCCATGCTGGAAGGACTCCACGCTCCCGGTGGCGCTCCAGCGCAGCGTCTTGCCTCCATCCGCGAGAATCTCCGCCAGCCGGGTGGCGAGCCGCGGGTCGGGCTCCCGCCGGGGGTAGGCCGCATAGAGTTCCTGGGGGGACCGGCTGCCCGTGACGAGCGGTGCCCCCACGTAGTCCGGACTGTTCGCATCGGGATGCGCCCCGAGCACCGGAGCCGGAATCTCCGCTGGCCGTTTCTCCGGATGCGCACAGTCCGTGAGCCACAGGGCCAGCAGGGCACCGAGCCAGGCTGGAATGGTGCGTGTCCTCGCCATCGTCATGAAGGCATCCTGCCATCCCCCCGTACCGCGGGGGTCGGGCCTCGTCATACAGTGGAGGGGATGGCGCCCAAGACGAGCACGGCCAAGACGTACGCCGCCCAGCACCGCGGCGATGCGGACCACTACGCCACCTACTTCGCGGGCATGGATGCGTCCATGCAGCAGAAGGTGGCCCTCACCACCGCGCACTTCCCCACGCGCGGCCGGGTGGCGGACATGGGCAGCGGCTCGGGCCGCGGCACCTATGACCTGGCCTGCCTCTACGGCGGCCTGGAACTGGTGGGCGTGGACATCAACCCCGTGTCCGTGGACATGGCCGCCACCACCTACCAGCGCCCCAACCTGCGCTTCGTGGCGGGCGACATCGCCGACCCCGTCTTCCCTCCCGAGTCCCTGGATGGGGTGCTCGACTCGTCCGTGCTCCACCACGTCACCAGCTTCAACGGCTTCTCGCTCGCCCGCCTGGAGACGTGTCTGGACAACCAGGTGCGCGCGCTGCGCACCGGTGGCGTCATCATCATCCGCGACTTCCTCGTGCCGGACGGGCCCGCGGAGGTGTGGTTGGAGCTGCCCACCACGAATGGCGCCGCCGAGGGTCCCGTCCAGGGCCTGTCCACCGCCGCGCTCTTCGAGCGCTTCGCGCGCGACTTCCGCTGCGGCGTCAACCGGGATGGGCCGGTGCCGTACACGCGGCTGGATTCGCCCCACCCGGGGCACGTGCGCTACCGGCTCGCGCTGCGCGCCGCCAACGAGTTCATCCTCCGCAAGGACTACCGCACCGACTGGGACGTGGAGCTGCTCGAGGAGTACACCTATTACTCGCAGTCCCAGTTCGAGGCCGCCTTCCGGCGCCGGGGGCTGCGCATCGTCAGCTCGATGCCCATCCGCAACCCGTGGATCATCGCCAACCGCTACGAGGGCCACTTCCACCTGTCGGGGCTGGATGGGCAGCCGCTGCCGTACCCGCCCACCAACTACCTCATCGTGGGCGAGAAGGTGCCTCCCGGGGCGGGCGTCGAGCTGCGCGAGGAGCACAGCGAGCCGCTCGCGACGCCGCGCTTCCTGTCGCTCGGTGCGTGGCGCCATGCGGAGACCGGCCGCGTCTGGGAGCTGGTGGAGCGCCCGGGGCGGACGGTGGATGTGCTGCCCTGGTTCCGGCAGGACGGCCAGGTGTTCGTGCTGGCCAAGAAGGGTTTCCCGCGGCCCATCGTCAATGCGTGCGCGGACCATCCGAACCTCGGGGGCGCGGAGCTGTCCGGCTACGTCACCGAGCCGCTGGCCGCCATCACCCATGCCGGTGAGGCCCCGGACAAGGCGATTGCCCGCATCCTCCAGGAGCGTGCCGGGATCGCCGCCGGCAGCATCCGTGGTCTGAGCGAGCCCGCGCACTACTTCACCTCGCCCGGCGGGGTGAGCGAGCGCGTGTCCGCTTACCTGGTGGAGGTGGCTCCCGCGGGCGGTGTGCCGGCGCCCGACTATGCCCCCTTCACGAGCTCGGGCTCGGTGCGGGAACTGGATGCGCGGCAGGTGCTGCGCGCGTGCCACGTGGGCGGCATGGTGGATGCCCGGTTGGAGCTCAACATCCACCGCCTGCTGCGTCACCTGGGCACCTCGCCCGGGCCGTGGATTGGCGCTCCCATCCAGCTCACCGAGCAGTCCGGTGGACCCCGGTGGGCCGACGACGCGCTGACGCCCGCGAAGCGCGCGGTGTTCTCCCTGCACGACGACGGGTCGGTGGGCTACCTGGACCTGCGCACCGGCACCTTCTCCGAGTACGACGCGGAAGGGAAGGTGCTGGCGAGCGTGCCGCGCGAGTACCTCGTGCCGCACGAGGCCAGCCGCAACACCGCGGTGGCGCTCCCGGTGGTGCGGACGAAGGAGGGCATCCGGGTGGGCATCGAGCACCGGGACCTGCCGGCGGTGCAGCACTTCACGGGCAGCGCCAGCCTCGCGGTGACACCGGCCTGGAGGCTGCCGCGGACGCTCGGCGATCTCAGTCAGGTGCCCGCCTTCCTCGCCGAGCGCCTGCGCGAGGAGTTCTCCGTCACGGTGCGACGCACCTGGGAGCTGGGCGGCTCGTATCATGCGACGCCGGGTGTCACCCCCGAGCTGGTCTGGCCGTTCGCCGTGGAGGTCGAGGCGGATGCGGCGTGCGACTCGCGCCTGCGCTGGATGCCGCTGGAGGTGCTGGTGGGCCAGCTGGACGCGGTGCAGGACGCACACCTGCGGGTGGTGGCCTGGCGGCTGGCGCACGCGCTGGGCGTGTTGAGGTGACGGTTCGGCCATCCGCGTGGGTTTGTCTTCTGGCCCTGCTGCTGCAGGCGTGTACGACGGCGGGATCGGCCGGAGGTCTGGGGCGCCAGGATGCGCTTCCAGACGAAGAGGTCGCGGGGGAGCGGCCTCCTCCGTGGGAGACGCGTGGTCGTGTGCAGGACGAAGAAGCACGCCGGGCCGAAGCGACAGCGGCTGCCGCGGGCATGCGAGGCGTGGCCAGTCTCGTGGATGAGGCGGAGGTGGAGCTGACCTTTCGCTTCTGGGCTCAGGATGGCGCGTTGACGCTGCTGTCGTGGAAGCGGGGGCCTGGAGGAACGGGTCGCTCGGAGGGCATGGACTCCTGGGTCCCGGGCCTCGATGCCAGCTTGCCTCTCTACGTGGGAACGCGCATGGGCGAGGTCGTCCTCACCGTGCGCGGCGAGAGACAGGGTTGGCGCCTGAATTCCTTCACCTGGGGGGATGGCGCTAGGCCCCTCGAGGCCAAGACGTTGCCGGTGCGGCGCACGGGCATGTCGGCGGAGACCCTCGCGCAGGCTCATGCAATGGCCTCCCAGTTGAGCCATGTGCGGGTACCCGAGGGCGGGAGGGCCGCTCTCCTGGTCGATGTGCGGCTGGACGACGATCGGCTCCTGGGTGCCGAGACCGTGCGTTACGAGTCCCAGGGTGACTCCTCCATCGGGGTTCCTTCGCCGAGCCTGACTGTCTCCATCACCCAGGCCCTCCTGCCGTTCACCCAGGGGATAGGTCCGCGCACGGTACGGCTTCGGTTGGAGGCGGAACATCGGAGGGCGGATGGCCATGCACGCTGGCGTGTGATGGAGGCCGAAACGCTGCGGCCAGAACTGCCGGGTTCGCCCTCGCTCATCGCCGAGCACTACGCGCTCTACGAGCGGATCCTCCGCGAGTGGCGGGAGGAGACGGCGGCGACCTTCCAACAGGCGGGGATGGCCAGTGCCGAGTTCCTCGCGACGTGGTTCATCGGCAGTCTCGCCCTACGGGGTGGCCTCGCGCTCTTCGAGGCGGTGGCACCCAGGTTGGCACCCATCCTGGCGCGTGGTGGTTCGGAAGCCGTGGCGTGGTTCCGTTCCTTTCTCGCCCGGATACGCCCGAAAGAACGGGAGACGTTCCAGCGCTTGTGGACGAAGGCCCAGACACAGGGGCTCTCGGCGGCGGAGAAGACCCAACTGCGCAAGCTCCTGGCGCGTTTCGAGGAACTCCTCGATACGAAGTTGGATGAGGAAGCGCGCAAGCTCCTGCGACGTCAGGCGAATACGGACTTCTACAAACTGCGTCCGGAGCTCGCGAAGACGTTGGTGGACGCAGCGGGGAGCAAATACCCGGTTCATCACCGGATTCCCCTGGAGCATGCGCACCGGTTTCCCGAGATGAACATCAACGGCTCGGCCAACCTCAATGCGCTGCACTCCACCGTTCATGAGCGGGTCAACAATGTCTGGACTGCATTCAGGCCGGCGAGCAGCAAGGCATCGGGTGGCGAGGTGAGGCAGGTGGCGGATATCGTCGACCGGCATTTCCAGCGTTGGTACGACACTGTCTACGAGCAGGCCTCCGAAACCGCGCTCGAGCAAGCCGAGAAGGCGGCCCTCCGGGAGGTGCGCATGCTGCTGGCTCGCCTTCCGTAACAGAGGTGTTCATGGTCTCCGAAATGCCGTTACCGGGATTCGAGCGGTTGCTGGACGTGTGTCGGAAGCACGATTTCTCCGTGGAATCGTTGCTGCCTGGGCGCTCCATCCCAGGCGCGGGGGAACTCGTGGCGGGCCATCCCCTCGACCCGGTTCTCGCCGCCCTCTACAAGCGGATGGGAGGGCTGCGCATCGCGGGGACGGACGGTGAATTCCTGCTGCATCGTCTGGATGACCAGGTGGATGGGCTCGCTGTCGCCACGAACTCCCGTCGACGGGGCACGCAGGAGCCTTTTCACTCCTCGGTGGCCTTTGGCTGCATCCCGGACCTCGCCTACTACTACGCCGTGGTTCCGGGTCTGGCCGACGAGCGGGGGCTCCAACCGGTCATCTACATCAACGCCTATGAGGAGCGGTACGTCCTGCCCGTGGCCTCGGACGTGGATCGTTTCTTCGACACCCTCTCGCACTACCTCGAAATCCTGGTGGTGGATGAGGGGTATCGTCGCGATGGGATGCGAGGGGTCGACTTCCCCACGGGCGTACCCGAGCTCATCGCTCGAGACCGGCGGCTCGTCGAGATGCTCGTCACCGGGCGCTTCGATTTCATCATGAACCCGGGCAACGAGTATCAGGACTGGCTCGCACGGGTGACGTCGGCCTGAGCGGGGAGGGCTGACCCTACTCCCGCCCCTCTTCCTGGTGCGCGGCGGAGTCCCGGTGGCCGTGCTCCGGTGCCACGGCCGCTGGGAGCCGCACCGTGGCCACCGCGCCACCTCCCTCGCGCGGGCGCAGCGAGATGCGGCCTCCGTGCCGGCGGATGATCTCCCGCGACACGTACAGCCCCACCCCAATCCCCGAGATGCCCGTCAGCTCTCGCCGGTCTCCCCGCTCGAAGCGTCCGAAGAGCTGCTCCTCGTCCTCCACGCGCAGGCCGATGCCCCGGTCCGCCACCACCAGCTCCGCCTCGCCCTCCGGCCCCCTCCGCGTCCACACCTGGATGGTGCCTCCCGCCGGGCTGTACTTGATGGCGTTGGACACCAGGTTGTGCACCACCTCGCTCAGGTCCATCCGCGTGCGCTGCAAGGGCAGCTGCTCCAGCCCCAGCCGCGAGGCGTCCAGCAGCTGGTTCACCAGCCGCGTCACCCGGTCCACCTGCCGGCTCACGTTGTCCAGCCGCTGCGCGTGCTCGTCCCCCAGCTTGCGCCGCAACAGCTGTACCTGCGCCTTGAGCGCCGTGAGCGGCGTCTTCAGCTCGTGCGAGGCGATGGAGAGGAAGGCGTCCTTCTCCCGGCTGGTGCGCTCGATGGCCTCCAGCTGCCGGGACAGCTGCCACGCCATCCGGTCGAACGTCTCCGCCAGCTGGTTCAGCTCGCGCGGTGCGTCCTGGGCCGCCTCGGCGGCGCGGGCCGTGCGCTCTCCCGCCGCCAGCCGCGCCGCCGCATGAGACACCCCCTGCACCGGGGCCACGATGGTGCGTGAGAACGTCACCGCCAGCAGCACCGCCGACACCGTGGCGAGCCCCAGCGTCCCGAGCAGGCCGAAGTAGGCGCGCTCCACGTCCCGCTGCAGCCGCGTGCCCGGCTGCTGCACCACCACCTTCCAGCCCAGCGGCGACACCTCCACCACGCCGAAGTGCTGGAGCGTGCCCATGCGCACCAGCGTCACCGCGTCCGGCTCGCCCTCGTAGGTGCCCGTGCCCCGGGGGCCCGTCCGCTCCAGGGCCCGCGCCAGGGACGTGCTGATGATGCTGCGCAGCTGCCCCGTGTCTTCCTCCGCCGAGTCGAAGACGAGCCCACCCCGCGTGTCGACGACGAGGATGCGCCGCTGCCCCTCTCCAATCTGCGCCTGGGCATGCCGGCGCAGCCGCGGCAGGTCCACCGCCGCCAGCACGTACCCCGCGTACTGCTCGTCCCGGCGGACGGGGGCCAGCGTCACCACCAGCGGCCCCGCAACCCCTCCGCGTCCGAGGAAGACGTCGCTCACCATCGGCCCGCGCGCCTGCCGCACCTCGTGCACATAGGTGCGATCCGAGAAGTCCGTGCCCACCAGCGGACGGCCCGCCGCGTCGGTCCTCGGGGAGAACGCGAGCGCCACCCCCTCCGGACTGCCCACGTAGGCGTTGAGGACCTCGGGCGAGTAGGTGACGAGCGCGTCCAGCTCCCCTTCCAGGAAGTGGCGGCCCGGCAGCGCTCCCTCCGCCGAGAGGCTCGAGGAGAGCGAGCGGGCCAGCCGCGACACGCCATGGCGGGTGTGCGTGAGGCTGCTCTCGATTTCATTGGCCACCACCCGCGCGGCATGCAGGTTGGCCTCGTCCAGCTGCCGCACCTCGGAGGTGTAGCGCTCGCGGCCCTCGGCGCCGCCCAGCACCAGCAGCGGGATGAGGGCCCCCAGCGTGAGCGCCGAGCCGAACACCCGGCCCAGCGACAGGTCCGCCAGCGGCAGCGGCAGCAGGGCTCGCAGGCGTCTGCGCACGGGCGGCAGCAGCAGCACCACCTGGAGGATGAGCGCCGCCAGCAGCCCGTTCACCGCCTGCTTCACTCCCGCCACCAGGATGGCCGAGGTGGGGATGTCCTCCAGCAGGAAGTAGGTGACGAGGAAGTACAGCGGGCTGAGCACCCAATACAGCGCGTCCGCCACCACCGGGGTGACGCGCCGGCGCAGCGCGCCCACCACGAGGCCCTCGAGCGTGAGGTTGAGCCAGCCCCACGGGTGGCCCCACAGCCAGACTGTCCTCACTCCGGACACGGCTCCCGCCAGCGCCCCCGCTACAGGCCCGCACAGCACCCCGGCGGTGAGCACCAGCAGCGTCCCCAGCAGCAGATGCACCCCGGGCAATACCTCGAGGGCCGCCAGGTTCAGCACCCACCCGGCCAGCCCGAGGCCCAGGCCGCGAACGATTCGCCCCAGGACGCTCATCCGTGCCCACGGTGCGCACCTGCTGCCGTCACGGCAACGTTTGTTTGCCCTCGGGACGTACCGGGAGTACGAACCACCGGTTCACTGAAGGACAAAGCAGGCGTGCGCGAGACTTCTCCACCGGGACTGGAAGCCGGAATCGCGGTTCCCCGAAGGACAGGCGGGCGTGCGCCAGACCCTGAACGATCTCTGGACACCCCGCGCCATCTCGGGTCTGTATGCGCCCGGCGTCATCCAGGAGTCGCACGGGGAGTCTTCCTCGCCTCGCTCTTCACCCGGGATGCAGTGCCAGGGGCGGTCCATCCGGAAACGGACTCGCAGGGGCCCCGACACGGAAAAATCATGAGCCACACCAAGCCGTTCCTCCTGTCCGCCATTGCCACCCTTCTGCTCGGCCCGGCCGCGCTCGCGCAGCCCTCGGGCCTGCCGTCCTTCGAGCTGGAGCGCCTGGAGCTCAACCCCAACGGCCGCGGCTCGCTGCTGATGGGCACCGGCGAGCTGCTGCCCAAGGGCGGCTTCCGCCTCTCGCTCGCGGGCCAGTACGAGAATGACCCGCTGGTGATGTACCGCAATGGCAACCGGTTGGGCTCGGTGGTGGGAAACCGGGTGACGGGACACCTGCTGGCCGCCTGGGCGCCCATGCAGTGGCTGGAGTTGGGCCTGCAGCTGCCGCTGGTGGTCTGGCAGAACGGGGATGACCTGAGCGGGCAGAACATTGCCTCCCCGGCCAGCACGGGCCTGTCCACGCCGACGGCGCACGTGCGGCTGGGACTGCTCGCGCAGCGGCGGGAGGCGCCGGTGGACCTGGCGCTCGAGCTGGGCGTGGGCCTGCCCGTGGGCAGCGTGGACACGCTCTCGCGCGACAGCATCGTCCGGCTCTCGCCCAAGCTGATGCTGGGCCGGAACTTCGGCGCGCTGCGCGCGGCCGTGGAGGCTGGTGCGCTGATCCGTCCCGCCGTCGTGCTGGGGGACGTGGGCGAGGTGCAGGACGAGCTGGGCAACGAGGTGCGGCTGGGCGCGGTGGTGGCCACCACGGGCGACGGGCTGCGCGGTGAGCTCAACGTGCGGGGCAGCGTGCCGCTCACCCGCGAGGCGAGCTCCCTGGAGGTGCTGGCGGGCCTGCGGCTGCCCCTGGGCGAGTCGCTCGAGGCCTACGCGCTGGGCGGCCCCGGTTTCGGCAATGCTCCGGGCACGCCCACCTTCCGCGTGCTGCTCGGCGTGGCGGTGGGCGGCGGCGAGCGGGGGGATGCCTCGCGCCGCGATGACGATGGCGATGGGGTGGTGAATGGCGAGGACACGTGCCCCGCCGAGGCGGGCCCGGCCGAGCGCCAGGGCTGCCCCGTGAAGGACACCGACAAGGACGGCATCGAGGACGCGGCGGACACGTGCCCCACGGAGGCGGGTCTGGCCGAGCGTCAGGGCTGCCCGGTGAAGGACGCGGACAAGG
This sequence comes from Archangium sp., assembly GCF_057119385.1. Lineage (NCBI taxonomy): Bacteria > Pseudomonadati > Myxococcota > Myxococcia > Myxococcales > Archangiaceae > Archangium > Archangium sp. The sequence goes on from NZ_DBNGVP010000125.1 coordinate 126,633, forward strand.
ACGGCATCGAGGACGCGGCGGACACGTGCCCCACGGAGGCGGGTCTGGCCGAGCGTCAGGGCTGCCCGGTGCGGGACGCGGACCAGGACGGCATCGAGGACGCGGCGGACAAGTGCCCCACGGAGGCGGGCCCGGCCAATCGCCAGGGTTGCCCGGTGCGGGACGCGGACCAGGATGGCATCGAGGACGCGGCGGACAAGTGCCCCACGGAGGCGGGCCTGACGGAGCTGCGCGGCTGCCCGGCGAAGGACTCGGACGGTGACACCGTGGCGGACCACCTGGACAACTGCCCCGCCGAGAAGGGCGTGGTGACCAACGCGGGCTGCCCGGTGCAGCAGAAGCAGATGGTGGCCATCCAGAAGGGCAAGCTGGAGATCAAGGAGCAGGTGTTCTTCGCCACCGCCAAGGCGGTCATCCAGCCGCGGTCCTTCAAGATGCTGGACCAGGTGGCGCGCATCCTCCAGCAGCACCCCGAGGTGGACAAGATGGTCATCGAGGGCCACACCGACGACCGCGGCAACGCGGAGGCCAACCGCAAGCTGTCGCTGGCGCGGGCCGAGGCGGTGAAGGGCTACCTGGTGAGCAAGGGCGTGGAACCGGCGCGCCTGGAGGCGAAGGGCTTCGGTCCGGACCAGCCCATCGCGTCCAACAAGACGGACAAGGGCCGCGCGGCCAACCGGCGCGTGGAGTTCATCATCGTCACCCCCGAGCGCGAGCTGCCGTAACCGAAGGAATCGAAGAACATGAAGAACGGACTCTTCAAGAAGTGGCTCACGGCGGCACTGTGCGTGCTGGCCCTCGGCTCGACGGCGGCGCTGGCCGAGCCGGATACGTTCTACCTGGGCACCGGGCGGACCGGCACGTTCACGGTGGTGGGCTCCAACAACGTCATCAACAGCTACGGCCGGGTGACGAACGCGCCCGCCGCCAAGGAGGACTTCCTCCAGGTGGACTCCGTGTTCTGCTCGGCGCCTCCCTGCTTCGCCGTGGGCGATCTGGTCATGGTGCTGCAGACGACCGGCATCGTGCCCGAGCCGGATTCCGGTGACACGGGTGCCACGAACATCTCCGACAAGCCGGTGGGGCGCTGGGAGCTGGCCCGGTTGAAGACGGTGTCGGGCTCGGGCTCGACGGCGGATCTGACGCTGACCGCGCCGCTGGTCTACTCGTATACGAGCAACGTGACCCAGGTCATCCGGGTGCCGGAGTACATCGACCTCACCATCGATACCGGAGCGACCCTCAAGGCGCAGGCCTGGAATGGCCGTATCGGAGGCGTCCTGGCGTTCCTGGCCCAGGGGAAGGTCATCAACAATGGCACCATCACCGCCAGCGGCGCGGGGTTCCGGGGCGGAGTCTTCGTCAGGGACAGCAGCGGCAAGGCCGGATGCTTCGGCAATGACGAGCCGGCCCAGTCTGGAGCGCAGAGAGGTGAGGGCCTCGCCAGCCTGCGTTATGGCACCGCGCAGACGGGCCGGGGCAATGTCGCCAATGGCGGTGGCGGCGGCGTGTGCGTGCAGTCGGGTGGCGGTGGTGGTGGCAACGGCGGAGCCGGTGGGCAGGGTGGCTTCACCTCCGATATCGACAGCAGCCGGAACGTAGGCGGGCTGGGCGGAACGGTCGTCCTCCGCTCCACCCGTACGGCCGATAGCCTCGCCCTGATCGATCGCCTCATCTTGGGGGGGGGTGGCGGCGCGGGACATGGCACCGACCCTTCGGGCACCGCGGGTGGCTCGGGTGGCGCGGGCGGCGGCATCATCTTCATCCGGGCCGGTGAGCTCCAGAATGCCATCGGGTCCAGCTTCACGGCCGCCGGGGCGGCGGGTGGCGCGGCGACGACGGATGGTGCCGGCGGTGGTGGTGCGGGTGGAGACATCTACCTGCGGGTTGCTCGGAGCATCACGTGCGCGTCCACGACGACGAGGCTCTCCGTCAGTGGTGGCTCGGGTGGCAGCGTCTCGGTGGGTGACTACGTGGGGCCCGGTGGCGGCGGTGGTGCCGGGCGCATCCTGCTGCAGGCCGAGAGCGTCACTTGCGGCACCAGCACCCTGGGTGCTTCGCCTGGTTCCCAGCTGGATCCAGGTGCACCAGGAGGAGCGCCTTATGGTGCAACGGCAGGCGGAGCCAAGGCCGCTGAAATCATCTCCAGCTCCTTCGCACCTCCGGCTCCGCCCACGGTGGTTTCGCCGGCGAACAACTCCTTCACCAACAACGTTCGTCCTCCCATGACCGGCACGGGCGCGCCAGCCTCGTCCAGGGTCTACGTGTACGTCGACGGCATCGAGCTGGGGTGGACGACCTCCGATGCGTCGGGCAACTGGAGCTTCACCCCGACGGCGGACATCCCGGCCGGGGCGCACCAGGTGCGGGCGGTGGCGGAAGCCCTGGGCGTGCGGAGCAATCCGAGCGCCGCCAACACCTTCACGGTGGATCTCAAGGCGCCGGAGGCCGTCATCGTCTCGGGTCCGGCGTCGCTGGTCAACTCGCGCAACGCGACGTTCGACCTGGATGTGAAGGAGGCGGATACGGGCGTGGTGTACGAGTGCAAGCTGAGCCCGGCCACGGCTTTCACCACCTGCTCGGACCCGGCGGCCTTCACGGTGCCGGCGGATGGCCCGTACACGCTGGTGGTGCGCGCGCGTGACGCCGCGGGCAACGTGGGCCCGGAGACGACCCCCTACGCCTGGACGGTGGACACCGTGGCGCCGGAGGCTGAAATCCTCTCGGGACCGCCGAGCGTGAGCAACTCGCGAAACGCGACGTTCGACCTGGATGTGAAGGTCGCGGACACGGGCGTGGTGTACGAGTGCAAGCTGAGCCCGGCCACCACCTTCACCAGCTGCGCGGATCCGGCGAACTTCACGGTGCCGGCGGATGGCTCGTACACGCTGGTGGTGCGCGCGCGTGACGCCGCGGGCAACGTGGGCCCGGAGACGGCGCCCTACGCCTGGACGGTGGACACCAAGGCCCCGGACGCGCGCATCGTCTCGGGACCGTCGAGCCTGAGCACCTCGCGGAGCGCGACGTTCGACCTGGACGTGGTGGAGCCGGACACGGGCGTGACGTACGAGTGCAGGTTGCTCCCCATCGAGGCGACCTTCACCCCGTGCACGGACCCGGCGAACATCACGGTTCCGGCGGATGGCCTGTACACGCTCGAGGTGATCGCGCGTGACGCCGCGAACAACGTGGACGCCTCGCCGGCCACGTACACCTGGACCGTGGACACCGTGGCGCCCGCCGCGCCCGTCGTGGAGAGCCCGGCGCCGAACGGCACGGTGGACACCCTCACGCCGGTCATCCGCGGCACGGCGGAGCCCCACAGCACCGTCACCGTCATCATCGACGGCGTCGTGGTGGGCACCGTCCCGGCGGATGCGTCCGGCAACTGGAGCTACACGCCCACCTCGCCGCTGGAGCTGGGTGAGCATCGTGTCCAGGTCCGTGCCACGGACGAGGCGGGCAACACCGGCCCCACCACTCCCGATTCGCACACCTTCACCGTCGCTCAGGACACCTCGGCGCCGGAGACGGCCATCGACTCCGGTCCGTCGGACACCACCTCGGAGCGCACCGCGACGTTCGAGTTCAGCTCGAACGAGCCGGGCGTGACGTACGAGTGCAGCCTGGACGGCGCCCCCTTCACCCCGTGCACCTCGCCGGTGACCTTCACCAACCTGGCGGATGGCGAGCACACCTTCCGGGTGCGCGCTCGCGATGCCGCGGGCAACGTGGATGCCTCTCCGGCCGGCCGTACCTGGACCGTGGATCCCAACGCGGGTGGGGATGTCGCCTTCCTGGGCGATGGCATCGGCTGCTCGGCCTCGGGTGGTGACGCCTCGTGGCTGCTGATGGGCCTGGGCACGTTCCTCACGCTGTCCCGCCGCCGCCGCCGGAACTGAGCGCTCACGGCACATGACCCGGGCCGGGCTCCCCTCCCCACGTGGAGGCGGGGCCCGGCCTTTTTCATGGGCTCAGTGCACCGGGTGGGGCGAGTCCTCCGCGGGCCGAGGAGCCGGCGGCGTGGGGCTCGCGGCGGACAGCAACGGAAGGGCCACGTAGAAGGTGGCGCCCCGGCCCACCTCGCTCTCCACCCAGATGCGGCCGCCGTGGCGCTCGACGATGTCGCGGCTGATGTAGAGGCCCAGCCCCAGCCCTCCGTAGGAGGTGACGGAGACGTTCCGGGCGCGGAAGTAGCGCTCGAAGAGCTGCTCCTGCTGGTCCTGGGGAATGCCGATGCCCTCGTCCGCCACGGACAGCAGCGCGAAGTCCCCGCGCACGTCCAGCGTCACGCGCACGGTGCTGTCCGCGGGGCTGTACTTGAGCGCGTTCTCCAGCAGGTTGGCGATGACCTGCTCCAGCCGGTACGGGTCTCCCCGGATGCGCACCGCCTCCGCCGGGTGCGAGTAGTCGATGCGGTGCTGGCCACGCTCGGCGTCCATCGTGGTCAGCGCGCGCTCGATGATGGCATCCAGCCGCGTGGGCTCGAAGTGCAGCGCGAGCCGGCCCGCCTCGATGCGCGAGGCATCCAGCAAGTCATTGATGAGCGCGGCCAGCCGCACCAGGTGCTGGCGCGCGTGGCGCAGCAGGGTGGGGTCCACCGGCTCCTTGCGCTCCAGCCGCCGCTCCAGGCTGGCCAGCCGCAGCGACAGCGGGGTGAGCGGCGTCTTCAGCTCGTGCGAGGCGATGGTGAGGAAGTCGTCGCGCACGCGGATGGCCTCCTGGGCCTCGCGGAACAGGCGGTTGCGCTCAGCCTCCGCGATGCGCTGCCCGGTGATGTCCTCGACGATGGCCACGCCCCCCTCCACCTGGCCGTCCTCGCCGAAGCAGGGCGCGAAGTGGGCGCGCACGGGGGTGAGCTTGTTCGCGGTGATGGAGCGGTACTCCCCCTCGTAGTAGGCGTGGCGTCCGGCGAGCACGTCGCGCACGCAGGTCAGGATGGCCTCGTCCTGGAGGGTGAGCAGGTTGAGCCCGATGAGCATCCGCTTGGAGGAGCCCAGGATGCGCACGAAGTAGTCGTTGCACGCGACGATGGTGGGCGCGGTGTCGAAGTGGAAGAGGCCCAGCGGAGCGTTCTCGAAGACGAGCTGGTAGGCGCGCTCCCCGGCGGAGCCCGGCGGTTGCGGTGCGCGCGCGTGCACCTCGGAGGACACCCGCTCCAGGGGCTCGTCGGTGTAGTCGGGGAACTCGGGCGTGCGCCGCAGCACCACGGCGATGCGCTCGCCCTCCACGCCCATGGAGGTGCCCACCGTCACCTCCACCTCCAGCTCCGCGCCCCCGCGGCGCAGCAGGAAGACGCGCACGGGCCGTCCGCTCAGCGCACGCCGCCGGCCCAGCAGGTAGCGCAGGATGGAGTGCCCGGCGAAGGAGCGCAGGCGCTCGGGAACCAGGCGGCCGAAGGGCTCTCCCCGCAGCTCCTTCAGCGTCCAGCCAAGCAGGCGCTCGGCGGCGGGATTCAGGTAGAGGACGCACTCGCCGCCGTCGCAAGCCACGAGTGGATCCGCCATGGCGTCCATCAGTTCCCTGAAGTCGTCGCCGGCCATGTTTCCCTCGGGGAAAGAGGGTCACCTCCTAGAGCCTACAGGTTGGAGATGGCGGGGCCGACGGGCCGCAGCCCGCGGTTGCCCGGCCGCCGTGCCGAGGTGGGGGCGGGGGCAGGCCGCATGCCGCTTCCATGCCCAGCTTTCCTTCATGAACAGCTGCGCTCCCAGGGCCGGGATGACCTGGGCTCGGTGCGCGCGGCCTTCCTCGAGCCCAATGGCCGGGTGACGTTCCTCTTCCGCGAAGCCGGGCAGTGACTCACGCCCCGGCGGGCGCGGGAGGCTCGGCGTGCGCCGCGGGCGGCTCGAGCTGGAAGCGTGCGATGAGGGGCATGTGGTCCGACAGGCCGTGGAAGCGGCTGCGCATGTCTCCGAAGGGGCTCGTGTCGTCGGCGTCCAGCCAGCGCACCCCGCCTCCGGAGAAGATGTGGTCCAGGTGCATGCGCATGTGCATGAAGCCGGCGGTGGGGAAGCCGCGGGGCTGCCGCGGGTCGATCTGCCCCACCGCCGCCTGGGCGTCGATGAAGCAGGCCTCGTCACACAGGTAGTGGAAGACGGGCGAGGCCGGCGGCGAGTTGAAGTCCCCGCAGACGAGGAAGGGCTCGGCATTGGCGCGGGCCCGTACCAGCTGGGCCAGCGCGCGCGCCTCGTGGAGCTGGTTGATGCCGTTGCCCATCTTCTCGCGGGTGGCCCAGAAGGCGCGGGAGAAGGGGGTGGGCAGGCTCAGGTGGGTGTTGAAGATGTGGAAGGGAAGCCCGTCCTCCAGGCGCAGCAGCCGCATGTGGGCGCAGATGCGGCTCTGCTTGCGCTCGCGCAGGGCCCGCACGTGGTGGTGGGTGATGTGGTGGGGCGCGTCCACGTTGTGCGTGTCCACGGCGAGCCGCTGGGTGTTGACGAGGATGGCCAGCCCGGTGGTGTAGAGGGAGAACTCGCCCAGCTTGTAGTGGTGGGCGCGGAAGTAGAAGGCCTCGTAGGGCATGGGGCGGCGCAGGTGGGCGAACGTCTCCTCCATGCGCCCCATGAAGGCTTCCAGCTGCGTCTCGTCGGGGCGGGAGCGCCGGTGGGCCACGTTGCTGCGGAAGGACTGGGTCTCCACCTCTTGCAGGCAGACGATGTCCGGCAGGGGACTCAACGTGGCCAGGGCCGCGGCGACCCGACGCTTGGGTCCCAGCGTGCTGGCGAGCCCGCGCAGGGCGTGTCCGAAATAGCGGACGTTGTAGCTGACGATCCGGAGGGGCGTAGGGACCATGCTCGCTCGAAGTTACGGATGCTCCGCTCCCTGCGGGAGCACCCTGGACCTTGCGCATCCCCCCTGTCTCCGGATACTCCGCCGCTCCCGGGGTTGCTCGGCTCCCCCGGGAGCATGCGGACCGCCCACTGGCCGGCAGTGGGCCTGGAGAGGAAAGACGACCATGAAGCTGCGTTCGACGCTGTACGCCGTGGCGGCGGTGATGACGGTGGGCATGATGGGCTGTGGTGAGCAGCCGCGGTACTACCGGGTGTCCATCGACCGTTCGCCCCTGGGCAGCATGCCCTCCTCCTGTTACAGCTCCGGCACCGCGCCCACCCCCAACGACCGGACGAGCAACGTCGTCGACGTCGCGCAGTGGGTCCTCTGGGACGGCGTCGAGGGCCAGCAGTACCTGGCGGTGGGCGACATCAACTACTCGCTGGGCGATGCGCGGGTGGACATCGACGTGAGCGACGCCATCGTGAGCGTCGAGAAGGCGGACAAGCCGACCTTCACCGTCGAGCGGACGCAGACCGGCCCCAACCGCGTCTCGCGCGCCACCTATACCCTCAACAAGGTGGGGGACACCCTGGAGGGGACGATCGCGCTGAGCTACGAGTGCAGCGGGAGTACCGGGTGCGCGCCCAACTGCAACGCCTCGCTGAACTTCGTGGGCCGCCGCCTGAGCGCCGAGCCGATGGTCTTGGTAGGCAGCGACGCCGCGAGATAGCGGGCAGGCAGGCGGAGCGGGCGGGTCGGTGTTAAAGGAGGGGACACGCCATGACGTCCTCTCCTTCTCGATTCCGCGGAACCGATTCCTACCTCTCCAGCGAGGGCCTCCAGGCCGCCGTCAACTGCGCGCTGACGCTCCAGCGTCCGCTGCTGGTGCGCGGCGAGCCGGGGACGGGCAAGACGCTGTTGGCCGAGGCCGTTGCCGAGAGCCTGGGCCAGCGCCTGCTCACCTGGCACGTGAAGAGCACCACGCGCGCCCAGGACGGCCTGTACGTCTACGACACCGTGCAGCGCCTGTACGACTCGCGCTTCGGTGAAGGGGACGTGCGCGACATCCGCCGCTACATCCGCATGGGGCCGCTGGGCGAGTCCTTCGCCTCGAAGGAGCGCGTGGTGCTGCTCATCGACGAGGTGGACAAGGCGGACGTGGAGTTCCCCAACGACCTGCTCCACGAGCTGGACCGGATGCGCTTCCGCATCGCGGAGACCAACGAGGACGTGGTGGCCGCGCACCGCCCGGTGGTCATCATCACCAGCAACAACGAGAAGGAGCTGCCGGACGCCTTCCTGCGCCGGTGCGTCTTCCACTTCATCGACTTCCCGGACCAGGAGCTGATGCGGCGGATTGTCGCGGTGCACCACCCGGGGCTGGACGAGTCGCTGACGGAGCAGGCCCTCAAGGTCTTCTACGAGCTGCGCAACTTCACGCGGCTGCGCAAGCGCCCGTCCACGAGCGAGCTGGTGGATTGGATCGCCGTGCTCAAGGCCAACGGCGTGACGAACGTGAAGCTGGACGACAACCTGCCCTTCCTGGGCGCGCTGCTGAAGCGTGAGCAGGACCTGATGGCGGTGGCGGAGGCCTTCGGGCGGGGCCGCCGGACGAAGGCCTGAGCGGAGGCGAGCCATGTTCCTGCCCTTCCTCTACGAGTTGCGGCGGCGCGGAGTCCCGGTGGGCGCGCAGGAGGCGGTCGCGCTGGCGGGAGCGCTGAAGGCGGGGCTGCACGACAGCTCGCTGGATGGCTTCTACCACGTGGCGCGCGCGCTGCTGGTGCACTCGGAGACGCACCTGGACGCCTTCGATCAGGCCTTCCTGGCGCACTTCAAGGGCATGGAGGGCGCGGGGCAGAAGCTGAAGGACGAGCTGCTGGAGTGGTTGAAGGAGGCGCGCGAGCGGCGCGAGCTCACTCCAGAGGAGCGGGCGCTGCTGGAGCACTTCAGCGTGGAGGAGCTGGAGAAGCTCTTCCAGCAGCGGTTGGACGAGCAGGACGAGCGGCACGACGGCGGGACGAAGTGGATTGGGACGGGAGGCGCGTCGCCCTTCGGGCACTCGGGGAACCCGCGCGAGGGCTTCCGGGTGGGAGGCGAGGGGGCCGAGGGCGGTGGCGGCCGCATGGCGATGAAGATCGCCGGGGCGCGCCGCTACCAGGGCTACCGGGGCGACGTGGTGCTGGACACGCGGCAGATGGCGGTGGCGCTGCGCAAGCTGCGGGCCTTCGCGCGCGAGGGCGTGGCGGACGAGCTGGACGTGGAGGGCTCCATCGCGGCCACGGCGAAGAACGCGGGCGAGCTGGAGGTGGTGGTACGCCCGCCGCGCCGGCCGAACACGCGCGTGGTGCTGCTGATGGACGTGGGCGGCTCCATGGACCCGTACGCGCACCTGGTGAGCCGGCTCTTCTCGGTGGCGAAGCAGGCCACGCACTTCAAGGAGCTGCGCACGTACTACTTCCACAACTGCGTCTACGGGCGCGTGTTCGACACGCCGTACCTGGTGGGCGGCATCAGCGTGCCGGACCTGCTGGGGCAGGTGGGGCGGCACCACAAGCTGGTGATGGTGGGAGACGCGTTGATGGCGCCGTACGAGCTGACGATGCGGACCAACGCCGAGGGCCGGTACGACCCCACGGAGGGGAAGGAGGGCCTGGTGTGGCTGATGGAGCTGGCGCGGCACTTCGAGCGCAGCGCCTGGCTCAACCCGGAGCCTCCGCAGACGTGGCGGGGCAACACCATCCAGGCGGTGAAGAACGTGTTCGACATGTTCCCGCTGACGCTGGAGGGCCTGGGTGAGGCGGTGGCGCACCTGACGAAGGGGCGGATGGTGCGCGGGCGCCGGTAGGGGGCCCCTTGAGTCGCGCGACGTTTTCGGGCCAACGTCCCCCCGTTTCCACGCAACAGGGGAGCAGCGATGACGACGATTCTGGTGACGGGTGCCACGGGCACCATTGGTTCGCAGGTGGTGTCCGCGCTCAAGGGGCGCGATGGCGTGACGGTGCGCGCGGCGGTGCGCAGCGCGGCCAAGGCCAAGGCGCTCGAGGGCGGCAACGTGACGCCCGTGGACTTCGAGTACACGAAGCCGGAGCTGGTGCAGAAGGCCGTGGCGGGCGTGGAGCGGCTCTTCCTCGTGACGCCCTTCACCCCGGACCAGGTGGACCTGGGCGCGCGGCTCGTGGATGCCGCCAAGGCCGCGGGCGTGAAGCACATCGTGAAGCTGTCCGCCATGGGCGCGGACTTCGAGGGCGGCATCCTGCTCGGACGCTGGCACCGCACCCTGGAGCGCTACATCCAGGGCTCGGGCCTGACGTACACCTTCGTGCGGCCCAACAACTTCATGGAGAACTTCATCAACTTCTACCCGCCGGGCAAGGACGGGAACATCTACCTGCCCTGGGGCCAGGGGGCGTGCAGCTTCATCGCGGGCTCGGACGTCGCCGCGGTGGCCGCCGCCGCGCTGACCTCGAGCGGCCATGAGAACAAGGCCTATACGCTCACCGGTCCCGAGGCCTTCACCATCGCCCAGGCCGCCGCCACCCTCGGCGAGGTGTCCGGCAAGAAGGCCAGCTACGTGGACGTGCCCGAGGCGGCCGCGAACAAGGCCATGCTCGACATGGGCATGCCCGCGTGGATGGTGGACGCGATGATGGAGCTGCACGGCATCGACAAGGCGGGCTACGCCGCCGAGGTGACGGACGCGGTGCGGAAGGTGACGGGCCGCGCGCCCGTGAGCTTCGCGCAGTTCGCCAGGCAGCACGCCGCTTCCTGGAAGTGAAGCACTCGCGACACTGAGGCGCCGGGGCTCCTCCGGAACACCATGCGGGCAAGAGGAGAGCGGGTTAGAAGGGCCGCTCACTTCGCAGTCCACTCCGGAGGAGTCTCCCCATGGCCCCCATCGCCATCCAGCCGCTCTACACCGCCACCGCCACCTCGCACGGGGGCCGCAACGGCCGCGTCCGCTCGGACAACGGCACCATCGACATGCCGCTCACGATGCCCAAGGCGCTGGGCGGCGCGGAGGCCGCGGGCTCCACCAACCCCGAGCAGCTCTTCGCGGCGGGCTATTCCGCGTGCTTCGAGGGCGCGCTGCGGCTGGTGGCCGGCAAGATGAAGAAGCAGATCAAGGACGCGCACATCACGGCGAAGGTGACCATCGGCAAGACGCAGGAGGGTGGCTTCGGTCTGTCGGTGGCGCTGCACGGCAAGCTCGAGGGCGTCTCGCAGGCCGAGGCGGACGAGCTGATGCACGCCGCGCACAAGGTGTGCCCGTACTCGCTGGCCACCCAGGGCAACATCGACGTGAAGCTCTCGTCCGAGGTGGCCTGAGTCCACACTCCTCTCCCTCTCCCACCGGGAGAGGGGCCGGGGGGGAGGGTGCCACGCCTCCCGGGTTGAATCCCGTGGTTCAGGGCGCTTCCGCGGGTTGGAGGTGGAAGGCGTTGGATGCCACCTCCTGGCGCTCCCCGTCCCAGTCCACGCCCGTGACGAAGCGGTACGTCCCTTCCGGGAGCGTCTCGGGAAGGGGGCGGAGGGACTCGCCGCTCTCTCCTGGCCAGATGTTGTACTGGGGGGCCGCGCAGATTTGCCGGCCGGGCGGAGGAACCACCGTCCACGTCCCTCCCTCGTCGCGTTGCAGCGAGGACATGCAGAGGTTGTAACCGAGCACCTGGAGCGAGTCGTTCCGCAGCAACAGCTTCACCTGCGAGCCGGGTGCGTAGGTCTCCTGGTCCGTCTTCAGGACGGCCTCTCCCACCCGAGGCACACCACAGGCCGTCAGCCAGAGCACCGCACCGCCAAGAAGCACATTCCGATGAAACATGTCGCTCACCCCCATCGACGCTCGCCGGTCCGAGCGTCGAGGCGGGGATGATACGGCTTCTCGGGAGTCCGGGGGGACTGCTCACTTCGGCCGCGGCAGGAAGATCGCCGACACTACCCGAAGCTGGCCACCTCGGTGAGCACGGCGCGCGAGGGCCGTGTCACGTAGCCGAAGTGCTTGTCCGACTCGGCGCGCAGGTGCTTCGCGGCGTCGCTGGCCACGTAGCGCTCCACGGCCTCCAGGCTCGTCAGCTCGTAGTGGCACACGTAGCGCGCCCAGCCATCCGAGGCATTCACGGTGTCCTTCCACTTGCGGCAGCGCAGGAAGCCGGGCTGGCGCAGCACCTCGGGGACGTGGATGTCCTCGTGCCAGCGGTTCCACGCCTCCTCGGAGCCGGGCGCGACCTCGATGGTGACGATGTAGAGGGCCGTTTTCACTTGGACACCTCCGGCAGCCAGGTGCCCCAGCGGACCAGCCGCGTGCTGCCCTCGGACTCGCGCTTGCCGCCCGCGCCCACGCGTTCGGTGCCCTCGGTGAGCGTCTGGAAGCGCGCCTCGTAGGGCAGGCCCGACAGCGTGGGCGCCCACGGGTCGGCCGCGTAGGTCTCCGAGGTGATGCGTTGCGTGCCCTCCTCGTTCGCGGTGCGCTGCACGGTGAGCGCGGGCACGTCACGGCCCTCCACGGTGAAGGTGCCACGGGTGGCCGTCGTGGCGGCTCCGGCCGGAGGCCACTCCCCAGAGTTCAGCACCTCGACGGGCAGGTTCAGCAGGGCCTCTTCCAGGGGCTGCGGCTCGGCCTGGGAGAAGTCGGAGCAGGGAAGGGCGTTGGCGTCCACGGGGCCCTCGGCGCGCAGGAGGAAGCCGCGCTCGGCGGCGAAGCACACGCGCTGCACCGTGGGCGAGGGGCCCACTTCCACGCGCCGGTCGTAGTACGCGCCGGGGCCCAGGGGCCGCTCCAGCGCGGGCGGCGTGGCGGTGGCTCCGGACGAGCCCTCGCGCACCTCGAGCACCCGGAGTTGATGGTTGCCCGGGATGCGGAAGCCGGACAGCGTGGTGTTCGCCTCGAGCAGGCCGCGCGTGAGGTAGAGCGGGCCCGGCTGGACGGCGTACACGCGGGTGCGCAGGGGGCCGTCCACGGGGCGCTGATCGCTCACGTAGCGCAGGGCGTCCCATTCGCGGCCGACAGCTGAAGTGCGCTCGGCGGTGGCCTGTCCCTGTTGCGGTGCCTCGAGCGTGCGCGTGGTGTCCGCGCGCACGGGGACGAGCAGGTCCTTCGCCAGCCGCGTCTGGGCCAGGGGCTTGCCAGCCTCGTCGGTGAAGGACACGCGCAGCCACACCCAGGGCTGCTGCACGGCCACCACCTCCACGGCCACCTGGCCCGCCAGGGTGCGTGCGTTGCCGTCGGCGCCCCGGCTGGCGGAGAAGGCGTAGGAGACGCGGTCACCCACCCGGGCGCGCTGCCAGGAGTCGGTGCCGGTCCGCACGGGGGAGGGATTCGGGGCCTGCGTGTCGGAAGGAGAAGGGCCGCTCGACTTCGTGCTCTCGCAGCCGGGGAGGAAGCTCAGGGCCGCGCCCAGCAGCGCGGTGGCCAGGGGAAGGGCAGGGTGGCGCATTCGCATGCGGGACTTGATACACCGGGAGTGGATTCCGGGGAGGCACCATGAGGTCGGAACAGGAAGGGGCTCCCACCTTCCACGGTTGGGGGGTGGCGCTCGGACTGGTGGGGGTGGTGGGGGTGCTGGCCCTGACGGTGCTGTGGCCCGAGGTCCTGCGTCCCCGGGCGGCCCGGCAGCTGTCCCTGGCCGTGAGCCGGGGAGACGTCGCGGCCGCTGGCCTGTGGCTGCGGCTCGTGGACCCGGATCGCATGGCCTCCTCCGTCCTGGGCGAGGCCGCGAGGCAGGGGAACAGGGACATGGTCCGCCTGCTCCTGGTCCCACCCCCTTCCAGGAGGCCGCCCGGTACGGGCACCTGGACGTCATGCGTCAACTCATCACCGCCGGTGCGGATGAGGAGGACGGCGAGGCGCTGGAGGGGGCCAGCCGGGACTGCCGGCCGGAGGCGGTGAAGCTGCTGCTCGGGCAGGGGGGCTGGAGGCGCAAGACGCCCCTCCTCCCCGAGACGGTGGCGCGGGCGCGGCGGCTGGCCGGGGCGGCGGGGTGCGAGGCCGTGCTCCGGCTGCTCCCCTCCCCGTAGCGCTCGCCGCCGGACGCCTGTCGCACGGCTCCGGACGTTCGCCCACCGGGGGCACTCGGCGGAAAGCAGCGGCGGTGTACATTTGCAGGCCATGCGTGAAGCAAAGCTGGATGATGTCAGTACGGTCTCCCTGCCGAAACGGGGCGTTGGCGCGCAGGCCCTTCCGCTCGTTCCGACGCTGACCATCGTCTCCCATCCCTTCACCCGGCGGGTGGGAGAGCGGCTCCTGCTGGGAGAGTTGCTCGCCGGCAAGAACGTCGAGCTCTCCCGGAGGGCCCCCGACTTCGTGCGGCCCGGCCAGACGCAGGGCGCGTCCCTGGCGGACCCCCACCTGAGCCGCAAGCCCATCATCTTCGCCCCCGGCGAAGGGGGACGGGTGCGGTTGTTAGTCGAGGATGGCGGCACCCAGGTGGTGGCGGGTGAGCTCATCCGGGGCGGCCGGGAATTCAGCCCCGAGGAGCTGGCCGCGGGCATTCCCCTCGAGCTCGCCGAGCGCGTGGTGCTGCTGCTGCACCAGACGGAGCCCGACACGGGGGAGGTCCAGGACTCGCTGGGGATGGTGGGGCAGAGCCCGGCCATCCGGCGGGTGCGCCGGCACATCTCCCAGGTGGCGGACCTGAAGGTGTCGGTGCTCATCCGCGGCGAGACGGGCACGGGCAAGGAGTTGGTGGCGCGGGCCATCCACCAGCACAGCCGCCGCCGGGACGCGCGCTTCATCAGTGTGAACCTGGGGGCCATCAACAAGGAGCTGGCGGAGGCGGATTTCTTCGGCACGAAGAGGGGGGCCTTCACGGGTGCCCAGGAGCGCGAGGGCCTCTTCCGCAGGGCCCATGGCGGCACCCTGTTCCTCGACGAGGTGGGCGAGGCGCTCCCGGATCTGCAAGTGAAGCTGCTCCGCGCGCTGGAGGAGGAGGTGGTGTCTCCCGTGGGGTCGGACACCATCGTCCCCACGGACGTGCGCGTCGTGGCCGCGACGGATGCCAACCTCGAGGAGCAGATCAGCAATGGGCGCTTCAAGGAGCCGCTGAAGCACCGGCTGGCCGGCTATGAGATCCGCCTGCCGCCGCTGCGCGAGCGCCGCGAGGACATTGGCCTGATCTTCTTTCACTTCGCTCGCGAGGCGCTGGCGGAACTCGGTGAGGCCTGGCGCCTGGATCCCGAGGATCCCTACGCCGAGCCGTGGCTGCCCGCGCCGCTGGCGGCCCGGCTCGTGCGCCACTCCTGGTCCGGCAACATCCGCCAGCTGCGCAACGTGACTCGTCAGCTCGTCATCGCCAACCGCGGCCAGAAGCAACTGAGCGTGGATTCCCAACTCGACAAGGAACTGGGCCCGGTGACTCCTCTCGGGCGGCCCTTGCGTATGTCGGTGGCGGTGGATCCCCAGGCCACGCCCGCGCCGAAGGCCGCGGCCGAACTGAAGGAGGTGCCCCGCCGCAAGCCCGCGGACATCCCCGAGCAGGAGCTGCGCGCGGCGCTGCGCGCGAACTCCTGGGACTTGAAGAAGGCCGCGGACCAGCTGGGCATCCCCCGGCCCTCCATCTACGACCTCCTGCGCAAGTACGACATCCGCACGGCGGGAGACCTCTCGACGCAGGAGATCACCCGCTGCTACCACGAGTGCAAGGGCAACCTGGATGCCATGGTGCCGCGCCTGGAGGTCTCCAAGCAGGCGCTGCGCCGCCGCATCAAGGAGATCAAGGAGCTCAAGGACCTGGAGCTCGGCGCCTAGCGCAGGCCGGTCACTCGTCGACATGTCGAAGCGCTCGGGGTGCCTCTCCACCCGACGCCGCTCGACATGTCGAAACCTCCTCCCACGTTCCCATTTCGCGAGAGCCCGGCCGGGAAAACCGGCCTTGGGGTTTCCATGGGGCGGCACGCCCGTTGCTCTAGCCTGTTGGCATCCGAGGCCGGGAGGAGCCGGGCAGCAAGGGGGGCGGCTCCTTCCGGTCCTTGGGGGTTTCGAGTCTCAGCTCGGTTTGACTCCTGGAGGGGGAAACCATGTCGCAGGACAAGGTGATGAAGAGTGGTCGCGGCAATTGGCGCAACGCCAGGAAGGAGGTGGCCTTCAAGGTTCCGGAGAACTGCCCGTGCCTCAAGCGGTTCAAGATGCGCGTGGTGTTCAAGGCGCAGGACTCCAGCGAGTCGATGGGCGCCCTGTGCGTGGACAAGGACGGCAAGGAGGTGGAGTGCCCGACCCTCGTGCCGGTCTTCTCCGTGGAGGGCTCGGCCTCCCAGGCTCCGGGCCAATGCCCCTGCCTCGAGCGCCTCCATGTGCGCGTGCGGCTCGAGCAGGAGCCGTCCACCGGGGCGATGGGCCTGCTGTGCGTGGACAAGGACGGCAAGGAGGTGGAGTGCCCGACGGGGATCGTTCCGGTGCTCCCCGTGGAGGGGGCGGCTTCCCTGACGGGCTCCGTGTGGTGCCCCTGCCTCACGCATGCCCTGGGACTGGCGCCGAAGCAGGAGGCGCCCGGCATGAAGGGCCTGCGCTCCAGGCCCGTGGCGTTCTTCCCCAAGCTGTGAGCGCGGATGCGTGCCGGTCCCGGCGTCACCCACGCCAGGACGCGGGCACGCGTTTGCGCATGTCCTGGAGGTGATGCTCCCACTTGCGCTGGAGGTAGGGATTGCTCTTCAGCGTCTGGTTGAGCTCCTCCCAGACCTGGAGCGCGCGCGCTTGCTGCTCGGGCGAGGCGGGGTCCTTCGCCGCGAGCAGGAAGAACGCACGCATCACCCTGGCTTCCTGCCACTCGGGGCGTTCGAGCACCAGATGCTCGGCCAACGCGAGTCCCTCGGCCTGGAGCTGACTGGGCTCTCCACCCTGTTGCCGCGTCCAGGAGGCCCACTCCCAATAGAGGTGGCCAAGGGCCCGCCGCAGCTCCTGGTTCTCGGGCTCGGAGTCGAGGGCCGTGCGCAAGACGTCTCGCGCGAGCTGGAAGTCCTTGTCCGGCTCCTGTCCCCGCCGTGCCTTGGTGAGGGCCTGGACCTCCAGGAGCCTGCCGTGCTGCAACGCGATGTAGGCGTCATGGGCGTTGAGCTCGCGGGCCTTGCCGATCTCCTTCAAGCCCTGCGCCAGGCTCTGAGCCGGGTCGCCCTCATGCTCCAACTCGAACAGGGCCTGGTTGTAATGGAGCCAGGCCAGGTTGGCCCAGGGGAGGTGGCGCCGCTTCCCCATGCCGGAGACTTCCCTCAGGACCGGCTCGGCCGCGCGCACGCTCGGTTCCGGGTCTTTCCCCTGGAGCCTCAGGTACTCGGCATGCAGGGCCCGGAGGAAGCCCAGGCTACTGCGGGAGAAGTAGTGCTGCGGAGAGGCGATGATGGCCTGTCCGAGAAGCTTCTCGGCCTCTTCGAACAGGGCGTGGGGATCTCCTCCACGCTCCATCTCTTCCCGGGCCAGCTCGGCCAGGTCGTACGCCTCATTGTAGCGGTAGAGCGGGGACTCGGGGTTGATGTCGCCCCCCAACCGGAACAGCGCGCGGGACTCGAGATACTCGGGCCGGGGATCTCCACCCCTCACCTTGAGCCTCCACGCCAGCTCCCGGTGGACGAGCGCCTCATGGTAGTAGAGCACCGCGTAGTGGGGATTCACGGTCCGTGCTTCCTCGAGGAGCCGCCTGGCCTGCTCCAGGTCTCTGCGTGGATCATTGCCGTGGCGGCTCACGGCTCGCCTGTAATACGCGGTGGCGAGACTGACCCGCGCGATCATCTGGCTCGGGTCCATCATGAGGGCCGTGTGAAAGGCCTCGATGGCCTTGCTCGCGGGGGTCAGGTCGTCCGCGCCCGGTGAAGTCTGGGACTCGTGGTCCGCCCAGGTCTTGTAGATACGGCCGCGCAGCATGTGGAACGCGGGGCCCTGGTGCTTGGGGGCAATGCGCTCGATGGCCGTGATGGCTTCGCGGAGTTTCTCGCGCGGATCCTCCCTGTGGTCGTAGAGGTTCTTGGACGCCTGCCACAGGACCCACCCCAGCTCGAGCCTCGCCTCTGGCCGCTCGGGCTCGAGCATGCTGGCGGCCTTGATGGTCCCGAGTGCCTGGTCCAGGAGCCGCTGCGCTTGCTCCGGTGGGAGGTTCGGGTCGCCGGCGAGCAGGAGGTGGAAGCGGGCCTCCAGGAGCCTGGCCTCGTAGGCACGGTCGGGCGCGACCGCGATGGCGCGTGACACCGCCTGGAGTCCCTGCTCGTACAGGGACTGGATGTCCTTGCCATGGCTGGAGGTCTCCATCTCCAGCCAGTCGCGCTCGAGCTGCGCCCTGGCCAGATGGAGGTCGGGATCTCCGCGGCCGATCTCCGCGGCCTGGGCATAGGCGAGGCGGCCTTTGCCGAAGGCGGTCCGGGCCTGCGCGTATTCGCCCAGCTTCCAGTGACGGGAGGCCCACGTCAGGTAGATGTCTCCGCGAAGCCGGGGGGCCGCGTAGAACCCGGGAGGGCCTTCGCTCAGCGCATCCAGGCGGCCCAGGGCGTCCTCGAGACGCCCTTCATGCCAGGCGATGAGCGCCTGCACGTATTCATGCGGCACGGAGTCATCCAGGCCTTCCAGGTTCTGGAGCTTCTCGAGCAACGGTTTGCGCAAGCGCAGCTCGAGCTCCTGTCTGCGTTCCTGGAGCCATTCGTCCGCGGGGAGCTCACCGGGTTCCGGGTCCTTGCCGAGGCGCTGCCGGTATTGGCGCTCCATCTCCAGGCTTTGTTCCTGGTGGAACTGCCCCAGCACCAGGGCGAGGGAATAAGCCACCTCGGGCTCGCGGTAGCCCTGGCTCCACGCGTTCTCCAGGTGCTCGCGGGCCTTCACCCTGTCCCCGAGCGCGAGGTGGCCCCGCCCCAGGGCGTAGTGGCCCGGTCCCTGGCCCCGGGGGCCGGCCTCGCGCATCCAGGACTCCAGCTCGTGCATCCACTCGCGGAGCTGCTCCCGGTCACGGATGGGGTCTCGCGGCGGCGAGAGATGGGCGTGGAGCATGAAGTTCTCGATGTCCTTCACCCTCGCGGTGTAGCGGCTGAGCAGCTGCTCGAGCTGGGCGAACTCGCGGCGGAGCAGGAAGCCATAGCCCCCGGCGAGCGCCATCAGGGTGAGCGCCATCGAGCCCAGGGTCACGGCGGCCCGCCGGTGCCTGCGGGCCTTCTTGCGCAGGCGGTACCAGAATCCTGCGGGCCGAGCGTGCACCGGCTCGCCATTGAGGAAGCGCTCCAGGTCCTCGGCCAGGGCGCGTGCCGAGTCGTAGCGGGCCGAGCGCTCCTTCTCCAGGCACTTGAGGACGATGGCCTCCAGGTCCACCGGGATGTCCTTGTCGAGCGCGCGCGGCGGCCGGGGCTCCACGGAGGGGATGTTGCTGAGCACCTCCAGGTGGTTGCTGCCCTGGACGGGATAGGTACCGGTCAGCAGGTGGTAGAGCGTGGCGCCCAGGCTGTACACGTCCGCGCGCCGGTCCAGCCGCGTCACCTCGCCGCGGGCCTGCTCGGGCGCCATGTAGTGGGGCGTGCCCAGCACCGAGCCCGAGGCCGTCATCCCCTCCTTCCAGTCGCGCGCCAGCCCGAAGTCCATGACGTAGCACTTGAGGCTCCCGTCCTGGGTGCGCTCCACCATGATGTTGGAAGGCTTGAGGTCCCGGTGGATGAGGCCCACGCGGTGGGCCGCGTGCACGCCCTCGGCGGCGTCCCGGAGCACCATCGCCTTCTGCTCGGAGGAGAGCTCCCCGGCGAGCTGGTTCAACGGTTGCCCGTCGATGTACTGCATGGCGATGAAGGGTTTCCCCTGGACCTCGCCGACCTCGTACACCTGACACACGCGCTCGTGCACCACGCGCGCCTGGGCCCGGGCCTCGAAGACGAAGCGGCGCGCGGCGTCGGGGTCGTCGCCGCGGACGAACTTCAGGGCGACGTCGCGGCGCAGCCGGGGATCATGGGCGAGGAAGACCTGGCCCATGCCTCCCTGGCCGAGCAGGCGCATGAACTGGTAGCGCTCCCAGCCGGGCACCGGAAAGTCCGCGGCCTGCAGGACGGGGACCTCGCGCGAGGGACGGTGCACCGTGACGGTGTCGTCCGACGGCTTCTGCGTGGTCCGGGTCTGCTCCTGGGACTCCTTGCGCAGCGAGACGAGGGAGTCCTCGGACAGCCGCCCC
This sequence comes from Archangium sp., assembly GCF_057119385.1. Taxonomy (NCBI): domain Bacteria; kingdom Pseudomonadati; phylum Myxococcota; class Myxococcia; order Myxococcales; family Archangiaceae; genus Archangium; species Archangium sp. Next base: position 146,516 of record NZ_DBNGVP010000125.1, read on the forward strand.
CGCTCCACGAGCAGCTCCAGCGGAGCTCGTCCCAGGCGGAGCGCTTCCTCGCGCAGGGCCTCCGCCTCCTCCCGGGACAGAAGGCCCTCGGCCACGGCCATGCGCAGCTCCGAGTCGAACGCGTTGCTCACGAAAGTCCCCCTGATGGTGAGCGGCATCTTACGACTCCCTTCGCGCGGGTGAAGAGCCCAGGCTCCAGCAAGGGGTAGGCCAGCGCCCGGTTCGCCGGGGGTGGTGCTCCACGGGGAGGGTTTCGACATGTCGAAGCGGGTGTTCGACATGTCGAAACGGGGACGTCGACACCGTGGCTCAGCGGGCCGAGTAGACCTCGGCGCCGGCCACCACGGTGAGCTTCACCCGGGCGGTGAGCAACTGCGAGGGGGGCGCGTCCACCGGGTCCACCGAGAGCGCGACGAAGTCCGCGTCCATGCCCGGTTTCAGCCGGCCCCGCTCGTTCTCCGCGAACGCCGCCTGGGCCGCACCCACCGTGAAGCCCTCCAGGGCCTCCTCGCCGCTCAGCCGCTGCGCGGGGTACCAGCCGTTGAGGGGCTGGCCCTCGGCGTCCTGCCGCGTGCGCGCCGCGTACAGCCCCAGCAGCACGTCCGGGCGCTCCACCGGGAAGTCACTGCCGAACGCCAGCAGCGTCCCCGCCTCCTTCAGCTCGCGCCACGCGTACGCGCCCTGGATGCGCTCGGGCCCCACGCGCGTCTCCGCCCACGGCATGTCGCTCGTCGCGTGCGTGGGCTGCATGCTCGCCACGAAGCCGCTCTTGCCCAGCCGGAGGATGTCCTCCCGCCTCATCACCTGCGCGTGCTCCACCCGGTGCCGCAGGTGGCGCGTCCCCGTGGCCTCCGCCTGGCGCAGCAGCGTCTCCAGCACCAGCGTGTTGGCCCGGTCTCCAATCGCGTGCGTGGCCACCTGGAAGCCGCGCTCCATGAAGTCCTTCACCCGCGCCTCGTACTCCTCGGGCGAGAGCAGCAGCAGCCCCCGGTGGGACGGCTCGTCGCTGTACGGCGCGTGCAGCGCCGCGCCCCGGCTCCCCAGCGCTCCGTCCAGGCTCAGCTTCACCGCGCGCAGCGTCAGCATCCGGCCCTGGAAGGGGCCCTCGCGCAGGTACGTCTCGCGGTCCGCGCCCTGGCCATCCGCCATCACGTAGAGGCGCAGCGGCAGCCGGCCCTCCTTGTCCCAGCGCTGCATCAGCCGGAAGGTGCGCAGGTCCATGCCCGCGTCGTGCACGCCCGTCAGCCCCACCTCGGCACAGCGCGCGAGCGCCGCGGCGAGCCGTGCCTCGTGCTGCTCGGCCGTGGCCGGCGGCAGCACCGCGCTCACCAGGTCCATCGCGTTGTCCACGAGGATGCCCGTGGGCTCCCCGTTCGCGTCGCGCAGGATGCGGCCTCCCGCCGGGTCCGGCGTGTCCTTGGTAATCTTCGCGCGCCGCAGGGCCTCGCCATTCACCCAGAGGGCGTGGCCGTCGATGCGCTCGAGCGCCACGGGCGTCCCGGGCAGCTTCGCGTCCAGCTCCGCGCGGCCGGGGAAGCTCTTCTCCGGCCAGTCGTTCTGATCCCACCCGCGGCCGATCAGCCAGTCCCCCTGCCAAGCGGTGGCGGGAGCGGAGGCCACGCGCGACAGCACCTCGTCACGCGAGGCCGTGCCCTCCAGCCGCACCCCGGCCAGGCCCGCGCCGAGGCCCGCGAGGTGCCCGTGCGCGTCCGTCAGGCCGGGCACCACCGTGGCCTCTCCCAGGTCCACCACGCGCGCGCCCGCTCCCGCCGCGGCGAGCACCTCGTCCCGGGTGCCCACCGCGAGCACCTTCCCCGCGCGCACGGAGAGTGCCTCGGCCATGGGCCGCTCCGCATCGAGCGTCCGCACGCGCCGCGCCACATAGACGGTGGTGGAAGAGGTGGCGGGTTGCTGCACCTCGGACGCATGCCGGGCACAACCGGCCGCGCACACGACGAGGAGCACCGCGCCGAGAAGAGACTTCATTCCGTGCATTGCACACCTTTCGGACTGCCCCGGTTGCCGGGGTCGGTGGCGGCGCACTCTGGCGCACTCACGTGCGCGTGGGAATGCGTGGGCGGGTCTTTGGTGGATCCTACGTACCCCCCTTAATGTTCCGACCGGACGCTCTGATTCACACACAAGGGGGATGGCTCGTGCTTCGGCTCCATTCATTGTCAATTCTCGTGGCTCTCGGTCTGCTGACCGCCTGTACTTCTGGTGCTCCGGCGGCGGAGGACGTGCCGTCGCAACCTTCGTCACACGTGTTGCAGCGGGCGCCGCTCCGGATGCCGCCCACCCTCCAGCTCTTTCCCAGCAGCCTCGACTTCGGTGCTCAGGAGGTGGGTACCACCAGCGCACCGCAAATGGCGACGGTGCGAAACACCGGCTCCGATCCCCTGTACCTCGGCGATGGCTCCATCACCGGGCCCTTCCTGGTTTCACCATCCGGTCCTCTCACCGTGCCGCCGGGTGCCACCCAGGAGCTCTCGGTGACGTTCAAACCCACCACCGAGGGGTCCAGTAGCGGCACCCTCGTCTATTCCAGCAACGACCCGTTCAATTCCCGCGTGACGCTCTTCCTCGCCGGCCAGGGGGTCCCGCCCATCGAGGTGAGCCCCACCAGCCTCGACTTCGGAGAGCAACGCGTGGGCACCACCAGTGCGTCCAGGTCGGTGACGATCCGCAACGCCAGCAGCGCGAGCTTCACCGTCACCGGCATTTCCACCACCGCGCCCTTCGCCGTGTCGGCCGCTTCCACGCCCTTCACCCTGGCCCCGGGTGCGTCGCGAGTGGTTTCCGCGACGTTCAACCCCACCACGGCGGGCAGCGTCTCGGGCACGCTCACCCTGAGCACCGATGCCCCTTCCTCGCCGAGCGTCTCCATTCCCCTGGCTGGCAGGGGCGTGAAGCCCACCCTCTCGGTGAGTCCCTCCTCGCTCGACTTCGGAGAGCAGCGCGTGGGCACCACCAGTGCGTCCAGGTCGGTGACGGTCCGCAATACCGGCACCAGCGCCCTCGCCCTCTCCGCCCTCACCCTCTCCAGCGGGGCCTTCTCCCTCTCACCGACGACGATTCCCCTCACCCTGGAGCCGGGGACTTCCCGGGAGTTCGCGCTGACGTTCAGCCCCACCTCCGTGGGCGCTTTCACGGGGACGCTCGGCCTGACCTCCGATGACCCGGACGCACCGAGCGCCTCCGTTCCCCTGGCCGGCGTTGGCGTCGAGGCAAAGCCCGAACTGGAGGTGTCCTCGTCCCGTCTCGACTTCGGTGCGTCCAACGTGGGCTCGAGCGACGTCCTCCGGGAGCTCCGCTTCCGCAATCCGGGCGACACGGCGGTGACCCTCGCCTCGGCCACCATCGATGGCACGGCCGCGCTCGACTTCACCCTGGGCGCGTCGGTCTCCTTCCCGTTGACGATCTCCGCTGGCGCCACGGTCACCCTCTCCCCGAGCTTCTCCCCGCGGGCGGTGGGTTCACGCGAGGCCCGGGCCACCTTCGGCCTCGAGGGGGCCGCCCAGGACTCCGTGGAGGTGGTGCTCGTGGGTGAAGGCACCTCGCCGCTGGTGGCGGTGACTCCCGGCCGGCTGGACTTCGGCACCTGGCGGGTGGGGGACACCGTCGCGCCGCTCTCCCTCCGGTTGCAGAACACGGGGACGGGTCCGCTCACCGTGCCCACCGTGGCGCTGGGTGGCGCGGATGGAGCCCGGTTCACGCTGTCGCTCCCCTCCCTCCCCCTTACCCTGGCACCGGGGGCGTTCCTGGACGTTCCGGTGACGCTGACGCCGGATGCGGTGCGGACCTTCTCGGCCACGCTGGGGGTGGAGTCGGATGACGCGTCCCAGCCCCGCGTGGAGGTGCCCCTCGTGGGCAAGGCGGTGGCCAGTGCCCTGTCCCTCGAGTCGACGAGCTGGGACTTCGGTTCGGTGGCGGTGGGGACGCGCAGCGAGCCGAGGACCCTCACCGTCACCAATGTGTCCTCGACTCCCAGGACGGTGGCGCGCGTACAGTCGACGAGCGCCGCCTTCGAGGTGGAGGGGCTCCAGGGAAACACGCTCGAGCCGGGCGCGAGCGCCACCTTCCGCGTCCTCTTCCATCCGGAGGCCGCGGGCGTGGTCAGCGGCGAGGTGCGCCTGACGCTCCAGGGTGAGAGCACCGCCGATGCGGTGCTGGCGGTGAATGGCACGGGCACCACCACCTCCTCGGTGCCCGTGTCCGGGTGCTCGTGCAACAGCGGTGGCGGTACCGGCATGGCGGCGAGTCTCGCCCTGCTGGCCCTGCTGGCCCTGAGCGGACGCCGCACCCGCGGGGCGGCACGCTCCACGCGGTAGAAAAGGAGAGGGGCCCCGGACCCGGCGAGTGGCTCGCCAGCCCGGGGCCCCTGTTCATCGAGGCCCTTCAGCCTTCCACGTCACCAACCGCCGAAGCTGTACACCTCGGACGTGTACTGGCTGGAGGTGCTGAAGCCCGCGGTGATGAGCACCTTGCCTCCCGGCAGCAGCGAGGCCGTGTGCTCGTAGCGGTTCTGGCCCATGGTGCCCGTGGTGCACCAGGTGCCCGTCAGCGGGTTGTACAGCTCCGCGGAGGCGTGGATGCCCGTGGAGGCGTCGTAGCCGCCCACCGCCAGCACCAGCCCGTTGGGCAGCGGCGTCAGCGAGTGGCGCCGCCGGGGAGAGAGCATCTCGCCGGTGCTCATCCACGCGCCCGTGGCCGGGTCGTACAGCTCGGCGGCGTTGCTCTGCGCGCCGTCCTTGCCGCCACCGGACACCAGCACCTTGCCGTTGGCCAACAGCGCGGCCGCGTGGAAGCCACGCGCCAGGTTCAGGGTGCCAGCGCTCGTCCAGGTGCCCGTGGCCGGGTCATACAGCTCCGCGCCCACCAGGCAGTTGGTGCCCGTGCACTCGTCGCCGTCGTCGGTGAGGCCACCGGCCACCAGCACCCGGCCATCCCGCAGCAGGGTGGCGGTGAAGGCCCGGCGCGCCGTGGCCATGCTGCCCGTGGCGCTCCACGCGCCGGTGAACGGGTCGTACACCTCGGCCGAGGCGAGCAGCGTGCCGGAGGAGGTGGTGCCGCCCATCACCAGCACGCGGCCGTCCGCCAGTGCCACCGCCTGGTGCTCGCGGCGGTACGTCACCATGTTGCCCGTGGCGCTCCAGGTGCCCGTGGCCGGGTTGTACAGCTCCGCCGAGGTGCTCGCGCTGGCCCCGTCACCGCCCGCCACCAGCACGGAGCCATCCGCCAGCAGGGTGGCCGTGTGGAGGCGGTGGTTGGTGTGGGGGCTGCCCGTGGGAGTCCAGGTGCCCGTGGCCGGCGAGTACAGCTCCGCCGAGGGTGCCCAGTTCCAGCCGCCGAGCGTCAGCACCCGGCCGTCCGCCAGCACGGTGGACGTGTGCTGCAGGTGCAGGGTGTTGGTGCCTCCGGTGGGCAGGAAGTGGCCCGAGTTGGGCCTGCAGCAGTTGGTGGGGCCCTTCACCACTTCCACCACGCGCGTGGCCGTGGCTTCCAGGCCCGCCGCGTCCTTCACCGAGTAGGCGAGGGTGTAGCTGCCCGGGATGTTCGGGTTCACGCTGCCGGACACGGTCACCTGGGAGCTCAGGTCCCCGGCGCACACGTCCGTGGCGGTGGCGCCCGGGTCGGTATAGGTGTCCATGCCGCACACGAGGGAGACGGAGTCACCGCCGCGGAGCGTCAGCAGGGGAGGCCGGGTGTCCGTCACGGTGACGGTGGTGGAGCAGGTGGCCTGGAGGCCCGCCATGTCCGTGGCCGTGTAGGTGACGGTCGAGGTGCCCAGCGGGAAGGACGTGGCCGAGGGCGTCACGCTCTTGAGCTGGCAGACATCCGTGGCGGTGGCCGTGGGCGCACCCGCCGGGTTGCTGGCATCGCACTCGAAGGTGGAGGGCTCGGGGCACGTCACCTCGGGAGGCACCTCGTCGCGCACCGTGACGCCGAAGGTGCAGCTGGCCCGGTTGCCCGCCTCGTCGAAGGCGGTGCACACCGTGGCCGTCCTGCCCACGGGGAACGTGGTGCCGGAGGCCGGCGAGCACGCGGTGGTGACACGTCCGCACTGGTCGCTGGCCGTGGGCGTGAAGCTGCCCTTCGCGCCGCCCGCGGTGCACGCGAGCACCTGCTCGTCCGGGCAGGTGATGGTGGGCGCCACCATGTCCTTCACCGTGACGGTGGCCTCGCAGGAGGAGGCGTTGCCCGCCTTGTCCGTACAGGTGAGCGTCACCCGCTTCGTGCCCATGCCGAACGGGCAGTCCGGCGTCTGCGTGCAGGTGATGCTGTCCCCCGTGTCCGGGTCGTACGAGCCGTCGTTCACCGAGCCGCATCCGCCCGTGCACTCCTCGTCGGCGGCCACCGTGACGCTCTTGCAGCGCGCCACCGGCGGGCGGTTGAGGCAGTAGGTGCCCGGGCAGCTCGGGCCGTCCACCGGGTCATCCCACACCACCTGCTGCGAGCCCGTGGCCGGCTCCGGCAGACCCGCGCTGTAGGCGAACACCTTCACCGTGTTCTCGCAGGACTGCAGCGCCGCGTTGAAGGAGAAGGCCGGGTCCTTGCCGCAGTTGGTGCACAGCTCCACCTGGGGCCCGTCGTTGATCTGATACCAGATGCGATCCACCTCGGCCGGGGCGCTCTTCACCACGCCGGTGACGGGCGTCTTGTTCCCCGAGGAGCAGCGGTTGATGGGGTTGATGATCACCGACAGCGGAGGAACGAGCTTCAGCCGCTGCCCGCATCCCAGGGTCACGCCGATGGGAGCGAAGTTGGCGGTGTTCACCTCGCCCGCGGCGTTCACCATCTGGGCGCTCGGGCTCACCGTGAAGGTGCCCTGCGGGAGCGTCATGGACAGCAGGCCCGTGGTCTTCGCGTAGCTCTGGGGCGAGCCGTAGCCATTGATGTATGGGTCGCCGTAGAAGGCGCCGCTGGCCGAGTAGGAGGTGTTCCTGCCCTGCCAGTCGGTGCCGGTGAAGGAGCCCGACACGGAGGCCGTGGGGTTGTAGAAGCGTCCCAGGTCCGTCCGGTAGAAGAGCTGCACCTCGTTGAAGCAGTACTCGTGGTCGATGCGGAATCGGTCCTCCGGGGCCATCAGCCTCGTGCGGGTCACGTTGGGCGCCAGCTCGAGCGCGCCGCTGCGGAACCGGTTGGCGTCATACAGGCCGGGCCGGGTGGAGAAGGAGGCTCCCTCGGACCAGAAGCGCAGCCGCATCGAGCTCTGGGTCCACGAATGGGGAATGTCATACGGGTTGGGCAGCACCTGCTCGTAGTTGGAGGCGAACTCGCCGGTGCTCGGCAGGAACGAGCCCGGGAAGCCGCTCATCGAATAGCCACTGCCCGCGGACGCGTACATGCGCGACTCGTCCACCCAGGTGTCGTTCGGGATGCCATCCCCGTTGCTGTCGTAGTTGCCCTCGAAGTAGAGCGTCTGCAGCGTGCTGGTGGAGCCGGGATGGAGTGGCACGTAGGGGTCCGCCAGGCGCACCGAGCCATAGAAATAGGCCGGTCGCATGGCGAAGGCATGGCGGGTCTCCCCATCGATGACCCGCGTCAACGGAGTCGTCTGATTGCCCACCACTTTGACGCCGCCTGCCGGGTTCCAGGAGGCGAGATAGGGCATGTGGACGATGGTGAAGTCGCGTCCCTTTCGCAGGTAGCTATACGCGTACATGGTGTAGCTGCCCTCGAGCATGTTGGACATCTTCCACCACTTGGAGGGGTCGCCGAGCGGCGCCGTCACGTCCAGACCGGAGAAGGAATGGCCATAGGAGGAGGGCCCATAGGCGTAGAGGTAGCGGTTGTAGGTGAAGGGCTCGCCAGAGATCTCGAAGGGCCCGGTGATGTTGCCGTAGACAGGCGGAGGCGGCGGGGGCGGCGGTTCGGGAACGTGGGGCACCTTGCAGACGCGGACGACCTCGTCACACTTGACGTTGCTCCAGGAGACCGGCACCCACGTCTGCACCGGTCCGCCGGTGGTGTTGACGGTGTAGTAGAGGTTCGCCGAGCCGCTCGAGCCCGGCGGCACGAGGATGGTGATGCGTCCCTCATGCGTGAAGTTGTAGTAGTAGTTGAGGAAGACACTCTTCGCCCAGTCCGGGCTCGTCGCGCAGGTCTCGTCCGTGCCGAGCTGGAACTGCACGGCGCCCATACAGCCCGTGAGCTCCACGTCCGTGGGTCCCGGCTGCACGTTGCGGGGCTTGACTCGTGCACCCGTGGTGGTCGGGAATTGGTAGTGCCAGAGCCCCCGGTAGGCCGAGACGTTGTAGACGACGCCGTCCTCACCTCCCGCCGCGGCCTCCACCAGCATCTCGAAGGTCAGCTCGGTGGGGCTGGTGTAGGTGACATTGTAGGTGCTGGCGCTGTAGCCCCCGGGAACGGTGCTGGAGGCACTCGCGTAGCCATTGAAGTGCCACGGGTCCGCGGCCAGCAGCTTCAGGATGTCGGGGTTCGTGTTCGTCAGCCGGGCCTTTCCCCGGAGGACGTTGGGTCTCAGGTCGACGCTGCCCCCGCCCGCGGTGGCGGAGGCCAGTCCCATCACATCCCCGCCGGCCCATTCCCCGGCGGGGGCGAGTCCCTGTTGCGTGGGCAGCAGGCTCTGCACTCCCCCCTCTGGGATGGCCGTTTCCCAGGGTTGCGGAGGATTGAGCCTGTCTTGCCAGGGGCTTCCGCCCGGAGGAGAGAGCACGGATGGCTTCGCATCTGGCTCAATCTCTTTCATCCCTTCCTGTTCGGAGACACCGCAAGAAGTCAGACAAACACCCACGAGCACGGTCAGGAACCGTGCGTTTCTTTCATACATCGAGCCCCCTGTGTGTGTTTTCACCTGGAGTGTGAAAACGCTACGTATTGTGAGGGGGCTGTCGATTGTCTTTCAAGGGGTTTGTAGAGTTCTTCCGCGGTTTGAGCCGCGAGAAGAAGCGGATTACGCGTACGTGTGGGAATTCATGCCAGCGTTTGAAATGTGAATCAATGGGCAGGAATTCCTGGCGAACCGCTCAGCGCTTCACGGGCTCGGCGGTGCCCTTCCGCACCGCGTCATCGAGCAGGGTGCGCGCCTTCTGCATGGCCTCCAGGTGGGCCTTCTCCATCTGCTCGCCGAGCGCGTCCATCTGCCGGCCGTACTCCTCCATGGGCGCGCTCAGCTTCTCCATCTCGCGGCCAATCTCATCCATCGGCTCGCTGGCCTTCTCCATCTCGCGGCCGAGCGCGTCCATCTGCTCGCCAATCTCGTCCATCTGCTTGTCGAGGGCCTCCTCCTCGCGCTCCAGTTGCTCCATCTGCTTCGCGAGCTCCGGGGACTCCTTGCCGTGCTCCTGCTCGTAACGGTCCTGCGCGCGGGAGAGCTCCGCCTGCTTCAGGGTGAGTTCCCCCATCTTCGCGCCGATTTCGCCCTGCTTGCCGCCGAGCGCTCCCATCTTTTCGCCGAGCTCGCCCATCTTCCCGCCGGCGTCGCCCTGCCTGCCGCCGAGCTCGCCCATCTTCTCGCCCAGCTCGGACATCTTCTCGCCCATCGCGCTCTGCTTCTTGCCGATCTCCTCCACGGGAGCGAAGGTGCTCTCGAAGGCCTTCAGCGTGGCCGCGTCGCGGATGAGGTACTCCTGCTCATCCCGGCGCAGGTAGAGGACGGGCAGGGGCCCGTTGCCCACGAGGGCGCGCGCCCTTCTCACGTCCCGCCGCGAGCCGGCCATCGACGCGTCGTTGTTCGGGCGCAGGAGGACATAGGCGAACATGTCGTCCTCGTCCTCGTTGTCCACGATGATGGGCGCGCTCGGGGGCACGGGCGGCTTCGGCGGGACCGGAGGCGCCGCGACGGCGAGCAGGGGCGTGGCGGTGGGCGTCTCGCGGGCCACCACCTGGAAGGGCACGAGTGCCACCAGGGCGAGGCCTCCCAGGGTCCAGCGAACCCAACGAGCGCGGTGCTTCGAATCGGTCCCAGCGTGTTCCAGCATGGCGATCCTCCGTTTCAGGGCTGCGAGGTGTGACGAGGCACCAGGCACCGCCGCGGCAGCCGGAGCGCGGGCGACACCAAAGACGAGGAGAAGACGTCCGTACTCACGGGGCCCGGCCCCGGTGGCCTGGAGCGCGGCGGCATCACAGGCTTCCTCACGGGCGAGCGCGTACTCGCGGCACGCGCGCCGCACGAGCGGGTGGAAGAAGAGCGCCACCTGCGCGAGCGCCGGCACCCAGCCGAGCCACAGGTCTCCGCGCCGCACGTGGGCGAGCTCGTGCGCCAGCGCCATGCGCTGCTCCAGCGGGGACAGGGTCTCCAGCGCGCGGCGCGGGAGGATGATCTCGGGGCGCAGCAGGCCGAGCGCGAGCGGGCTCGGCGCATGCTCGGAGACGAGCAGTGGGGGGACGCGCGTGAGGCCCAGCTCGCGCCCGAGCACCTCCGCCGCCTGCTGCAGCGAGGCGTCCTCCAGGGGCCGGGCCTCGCGCCGGATGCGGCGCAGCTGCACGAGCCCCCGGAGCAGCTCGCGGCCCTGCCAGGCGATGCCTCCGAGCCATACACACAACGCGCCCAGCAACAGGGGCCGCCAGTCCGTGTGCGTCTCCGGGGGCTTCGGGGCGCGCATCTCCAGGGCATGCACCTCCGGGGTGGTTTCGCCCACGATGGGCATGGCGGGGGCCACCGTGCGCACGACGGCCACGGGCGCCTCGGGGGCGGGCAGCAGGGGCAGGCGCACCGGGCCGGGCGCGCCCAGGCCCACCAGGCACTTGAGGGCCACGAACCACCACAGCATGGTGCGCACGGACGCGGGCAGCCTCGGCAGCAGCCGCGTGAGCGCCCACACGGCCAGCGCGCAGAGCGCTCCCTGCCACGTCACCTGCCACAGCGTGCGCAGCACTCCCAGCCCGTGCTCCATCACCGCGTGCATGTCCACGGCGCTCATTCCTCCCCCTCCTTCTTCGACTTGAGACGGGCGACGGCCTCCTCCAATTGCCGCAGCTCCTCGTCACTCACCTCGTCGGCCTGGGACAGCCACGTGGCGAAGGGCGACAGCGAGCCCGCAAGCGACTTCTTCACGAAGTCCCCCACCACGCCCCGCAGCAGCTCCGCCAGCGGCACGCTCGAGCTGTACTGGTAGACGCCCTCCACCTTGTGCCGGGTGAGGTGCCCCTTGGTGCGCAGCCGCTCCATCACCGTGAGGACGGTGGAGCGCGCCAGCCCCTGCGGCTCGCCGAACTTCTCCGCCACCTCGCCCACGGTCACGGGTCCGTGCTCCGCCACCCAGCGCAGCACCACCAGCTCCTGGTCTCCCACTGGCTTCTTCATGCCCCTCACCTGCGTGACTACAAGTGTCGTCACGAAGCAAGGTAGCGGTGACTACGGTTGTAGTCAAGCCGGCTGGGGCAGGGGTGTTCTTGCGGGGTGGGGCCCGTGGCGTGCTGGAGCCGAGATGAAGCCGCTCAGGTGCGCTCGAGCACCAGCTGCGTCCAGTCCGCGCCCAGGCGCAGGCGGGGCACGGTGACGGATCCGTCCGAGGCGGCGGTGACGGTGCCGCTGGCGGTGCCGAAGGTCCAGCGGATGCGCTCGCCGGGCAGACACCGGAAGCGCTGCATGCGCCGGGGCGTCACGTCCACCACGGGCGAGTCGGTGACGCCCGGGCCAATGACGGCACGCAGCGGCATCACGAAGCGCCCGTGCGTGTCCACGAGCTGGCGGGTGTCCCAGCGCAGCGAGCGGTTGAGCATGCCCGCCACGTCTCCATCCCAGCCCGTGTCGCCGGCCACCTTCGGGTCTCCCGCGTAGCCGGAGTCGTTGCGCCAGGGCTGGCGGCCGTTGCCGCCGGTGCCCGGGTTTCCATCCCACGTGGAGTGGCTGAAGGCCGGGAAGGCCAGGTCACGCCGCAGCAGCGTCTGCGCATCCGCGCGCGGGTTCCAGCCGCGGTCCCACCAGCGCGGGCCCAGCCACGGGTCCGTCTCCACGTGTCCGCCCTCGTCCCAGACGGCGACGTGGCCGATGTGCTGGGACTGGAGCATCCCGTAGAAGGACGCACCGGTGAGGCTGCTGGGCCCCACCACGGAGCCGAAGTGGATGATGGGATCGTCCTTGCCGTGCTCCAGGAAGAGGAACTGCGAGCGGGCGCCGGGCTCGTCCCGCAGGGCGCGCGTCAAATCCAGACGGCTCCAGACGCCGAGGCCATCCGCGCCCGGTACCTCCTCCTCGGGCATGCCCCACAGCGAGGAGAGCTGCGCCAGCCGCCAGGGCCGGTGGGCCCGCGCCACCGGCTGCGCGTGTTTGGCGAACACCCCCGCGAAGTGCCGCGAATCCAGCAGGCCGAGCGCCAGCGCACCCGCACCGCCCATGGAGTCGCCCTCCACGAAGACGCGCTCGGGGTCCGCGCCCGGGTAGCTGCGCAGCACCCACTCCAGCAACGCCAGCACCCGGCGCGCGGTGTACGGCGGCACGGCGCCCGCCAGCGTCTGGCTGCGCGGCAGGCTCTCGGAGTAGCCCCACCAGTACGTGAGGTTCGGGTCGCTCGGCTCGATGACGAAGCGGTCCGGGGACACCTGCGTCCGCGGAGGCCAGTTGCCCACGCCGTGCAGGCGCACCGTCACCGGCATGGGGTAGCCGGCCGAGGCCGCCAGCGGCACCGACACCACCGCGGGGAAGGTGCGCCCGGCGTACCCGGGGCTGTCCAGCCACGCGTCCGTGGGCTGCTCCAGCGTCAGGCGCAGCGTGCCGTGCAGCTCCTCGCGCTCGAGGATGCGCGGCTCGGGCGGGCGCACGGTGTCGCGCACGGCGATGGTCATCTGCGTGTGCGCCGTGGCCCGGCTGTCCTGGGCGGTGAACCTCACCTCATGGCGCCACCCGCCCTGGATGAAGTCCGGCTGGAAGGTGAGCGTGCGAGCGGCCTCGTCCCACTGCGCTCCCGGCGGCAGCCCGTCCACGAAGACGCGGGTGGGACCCTGGGCGCCTTCCACCTGGACGGTGACGCGCAGCACCTCCTCCTCGTTCACCGTCTCGAGGGGCGGCACCCGCAACGTGAGGGCCTGAGGTCCGTTGAGCGTCAATGGATCCGTCTCGGACTGCGCGGACGCGCCTCGCGGCGAGTCCACCAGCAACAGGGCCAGCAGCCCCAGCGCGAGTGCCGGGTGCCGCGGAATGCAAGACCGGAACTGCCTCCCCCAACGCATGGTGCCACACCCTCACGAGCGGTGTCCGAGGGAGGCGAGTCCCCCGGGCCGCGGTTCGAAGCCCTACTGAGTTACTGAGCAAACCGCGTGCCCCTGACGCGCACGCGAACCGACGTCCTGGCGCCGCTCTTCCCGACGCCGCTGCTCCCCGCGACGCCTCCTTGCTTCACGGATGGTCCGGATGCAGCCGATGCCTCCACCGGGTGCGCTGGTGGGTGAGCGCATGGTTCTCGAAGAACTTCACCAGCACCACCCCCGCGAGGAAGCCACCCACGTGGGCCCACACGGCGACCCCGCCCTCGGCCTGGAGCTGGTTGAGCTGGGGCAGTCCGGTGAGGACCTGCACGCCGAACCACCACAGCAGCACCACCCAGGCGGGCAGGGGGATGACGAAGAAGAAGAAGAGCATGTTCACCCGCACGCGCGGGTAGAGGATGAGGTAGGCGCCCATGATGCCGGAGATGGCGCCCGAGGCCCCCACCACGGGCACGGGCGAGGCGGGGTCCACCAGCACCTGCGCCGCCGCCGCCGCCAGGCCGCAGACCACGTAGAAGACGAGGAAGCGCAGCCGGCCCATGCTGTCCTCGACGTTGTTGCCGAACACCCAGAAGAAGAGGCAGTTGCCCAGCAGGTGGCCCCAGCTCCCGTGGAGGAACATGGAGGTGAGGGGGGTGAAGCGGTTGATGGGCGCGTTGTCCACCACGCATGACAGCCCCTGGCCGAGCGGCACCGCGAGTCCCACCGGCGCCTGGTGGGTGAGCTCCCCCGGGACGAGCCCGAGGTTGCACACGCTGGCGACCAGGGCCACGAAGTTCAAGCCGGCCCCCTGGACGTAGAACCAGGTGAAGCCGATGACCGCGAGCAGCAGGTAGGTGACCACCGGCCTGCGGAGTGTGGGGTTGTCGTCGCTGAGGGGAATCATCGGGCGGCTCCAAGATGTCCACGGCACGGCGGTGGGGGAGGGGGAGTGCTGCATTCCTGTACGGCGCCTGACGTCCCGCCCCGAGGCCGCTTCCTCACGATAGGGGACGACCCTAGCTCTGTGCCCCATGAATCCCATCACCCCTCGCTCCGTTTCGTTGCCGGGTCTGCGCATGCAGGTGTTGGAGGCGGGCCCCGCCGAGGGTCCGCTGGTGCTCCTGCTGCACGGTTTTCCCGAGCTGTCCGAGAGCTGGCGCGAGGTGCTGCCCCGGCTGGCCGAGGCGGGCTTCCGGGCGGTGGCGCCGGACCTGCGCGGCTATGGCGGCACGGACCGGCCCGCGGAGGGGTATGACCTGGACACGCTGGCGGGAGATGTCGTCCAGCTGGCGAGGCACCTGCGGCCGGACCGTCCCGTGTACCTCGTGGGCCATGACTGGGGCGGGGTCATCGCCTACCACGTGGCGGCCATGCACCCGGAGGTGGTGGAGCGGCTGGCCGTCATCAACGCCCCGCATCCGGAACGGATGGCGCGGGAGATCTGGAAGCCCGCGCAGCTGGTGCGCTCCTGGTACATCTTCTTCTTCCAGTTGCCCCTCCTGCCCGAGCTCCTGCTCTCCGCACGGGGCGGCGCCCTGGTGCCGCGCATGTTGCGGCGGGCGATGGTGGACCCCTCGCGCGTGCCTCCGGGAAGGCTGGCGGAGTACGAGGCGAACTTCTCCAGCCGCGAGGCGGCGCGCGCGGCCATCGACTACTACCGCGTGGCGTTCCGCCGCACCGTGGACCCGCGCCGCCTGCGCGAATCGAGGCCCTACCCGCGCATCCGCGCGCCCTTCCTGCTCATCTGGGGCGAGCAGGACACGGCCCTGCGCAAGCAGCTCACGCGGGGACTGGAGCCGTACTTCGAGCAGAAGCCCGCGGTGCAGTACCTGCCCGAGGAGGGCCACTTCGTGCCGCTGGAGGCCCCGGAGAAGGTGGCGGCGCTCCTCATCGAGCACTTCTCCGCGGGGCGGGCCCTGACGGAGGAGGAGGCGCGCTGGCCGCGGCAGACGGAGTCCCTCGAGGGACAGCAGCCCCCGGCGTGAGTCGGCCCCGGTTCACTCGTCGAGGTGGAGCTTGCGCACCAGCTCCGCGTACTTCTCCGGCGGGAGGTGGGCCTTCAACAGCGCCTGCCTCATCTGCTCGCCCTTCTTGTAGGAGGCCGAGTAGCCGCACTCGGGGAAGAACTCCGGCAGCGCCTCGTAGACGAGGTTGCGCGGGTAGTCCCGGCACATCCCCGGCCGGCTGTCGTAGGAGTCACACTGCTTCGTCACCGGATCGTAGTGCGTGCAGCGGAAGACGAAGAGCTTGAGGCGCCGGTCGTCGCCGACGAATTCGAAGCCGTTGACGACGCGGTGCCACGTCAGCGTGAGCCAGCGCAGCGAGCGCAGGAAGAACACGGGCCGGCTCACGGGGATGACGGGCGTCTCGCAGCACCGGCCGCAGCCGTTGCAGGAGCCCTTGAGCCGGTAGCGTGGCTCTCCCCGGGCCCGCAGCACCAGGCGGGTGAACCCCAGGTCCAGGGTGTAGCGCACCAGCGCGATCCGTTTGATGGCACGGCGGAGGAGCCCGTCCTTCATGGGCGGGCAGTGTACCCGGGTGCCGGGCCTTCACGACTCCCCGGGTGGGTTCCAGGCGAGCTGCTGTGTTTCAGGCCCTTTGCATGGTTGGCTCGGAAGCGGGTTGTCCCCGGGTCGTCTTGGCGCGGGGAAGGGGCCGTGCTTCAAATCGACTCCTCATCTTCAATCCGTGGGGGAGGAACCGAATGACACCGCCGATGCGCTCGCCGTGGTCCCTGTCGTTGGTGCTGCTCGCCGTTGCCACGCTCGCCACCGGATGCGCGGCCAGCCGCCGCGAGGCCTACATCCAGGACAAGGCGGCCCAGTACGTGTACCGCAAGCCCATCGCCGAGGTGTGGCCGCAGGTGCGGATGCTGTTGAAGGAGAAGGACCTGCCGCTGCGCGAGGCCCCGGGTGCCTTCGAGATCAGCACCGACTGGCACATGGTGGGCGCGCCCTCGACGCTGGGCACCAACTACGTGCGCTACCTGGTGCGCGGCAAGCAGCCGAGCCCGGCCATGTGCAAGGTGGAGATCTTCAAGCAGAACCGCGTCGAGTCCGGCCCGGGCCCGGTGGACTCGCGCAGCGGCCAGCGCCAGAACCTCGGCACGGACACCACCAACCTGGTGCGGGACATGGAGATGGAGTGGGAGCTGATGCAGCGCATCGACCCCGACGCGGCCAAGGCGCTGCGGGCCGAGGCCGAGAGCACCATCAAGTAGGTGCCAGGCAGGGCAGGGCCCCGCGCTCAGTCGCGCAGGGGCAGCTCCACGGTGAGCCCGTCGTAGGCGACCTCGACGGGCCCCTTGTACTCCTCGCGCGCCTGGGTGAGCAGCCGCGAGGGGTCGGTGTCATGGCGGCTGGACAGGTGCGTGAGGATGAGCCGCTTCGCGCCGGCCTCGCGCGCCACCTGGGCCGCCTCGCGGGCCGTCGAGTGCCGCGTCTCCTGGGCGCGCGCCTGCTCGTCGTCGGAGAAGGTGGACTCGTGGATGAGCAGGTCCGCGTCCTTCGCCGCGCGCACCAGGGACTGGCACGGCCGGGTGTCGCCGGAGATGACCAGGCGCCGTCCGGGCCGCGCGTCGCCCACCACCTCGTCGGGACGGATGGTGCGGCCGTCCGGCAGCATCACCGTCTCGCCGCGCTGGAGCTGGCCGTAGACGGGCCCCGAGGGAATCCCCATGGCCCGGGCCTTCTCCAGGTTGAACTTGCCCGGGCGCTCGTCCTCCTGCAGCACGTAACCGAGCGCGTTGATGCGATGGTCCACCGCCACGGCCTGCACGCTGTAGCCACGCCGCTCCACCTTGTCGCCGTCGCGCAGCTCGTGGAACTCCACGCTGAAGGACAGCTGCTCCACGCCCAGGTGCACGGCTTGGTGCAGCAGCCGCCGCGCCGGGGGAGGCCCGTAGAGCTGCACGGGAGTCTCCCGCCCCATCATCCCGAGGGTGCGCAGGAAGCCGATGATTCCCAGGTAGTGGTCGGCGTGGAAGTGGGTGAAGAAGACGGCATCCACGGTGAAGCCGGTGCCGTAGCGCACCATCTGCCGCTGGCTGCCCTCGCCACAATCGAAGAGGAGCAGGTCCGCGTCCGCCTTCACCGCGAGCCCGGACAGGTTGCGATGCAACGTCGGCTGTGCGGCCGAGGTGCCGAGGAAGGTAAGCCTGAGAATGGACATGCCGGCGCTGCCCATGAGTGAAAGACCCTCCCGCCCGCGACCGAGCGCTGGCGACATGCCCCATCTAGCAGAGGTTGACGCGGGGGCGCTTCCCCCTCTGACTCGGCATGCGGTATAGGCGCCAGCGGCCGACATGAGCGACTCCCTCACCGTCTCCCCCACGAGCGACCCGCGCCGCGTGCGCGCGGCCGATGGCGCCCTCCTCTCCATCCCCCCGGGCTGGGCCCTGTTGCCCCCGGGTGATGCCGGACTCACCCGCCGGGTGAAGGCCGCCGGTCCCAGCTGGACGGTGGTGGAGAAGAAGGGCCGCAAAATCTTCTCCCAGGGGGTGTGGGCGCCCGAGGCCCACATCACCGCCGCCCGGGCGGCCCTGGAGACGGAGCGCGCCACCCCGGCCTATGCGAAGAAGCGGGAGGCGGACGTGCGCCGCCGCGAGCGCGAGCAGGCCGAGTACGAGGTGGACTTCGCCAACGCGGTGCTGCGTTTCCTGGCCTTCGCGCCCGTCTTCACGGCCCAGGCGAAGAAGCTGGCGGTGGCGGTGTCGGCCCATGCGACGCCGGTGGGCAGTGGCACGGTGGCGCGGACCGAGCGCATCCCCCTCGAGCGCCGCGCCGAGGCGGCGGTCATCGCGTGGATGCGTCACCAGACGACGGCGTACGACAACCTGCAGATTGCCCGGGTGAAGGGCGCCCGCCGCGAGGTGCGCCGCGAGCTGGCCGAGGTGTCCCGCGCGGTGCTGGACCTGCACCGCCGCGACGTGCCCCACGCTCCGGCCGCGTGCCCCCTGTGCACCGCCCTGGGGCGGCTCGGCGCGCCTGCACCGTAGCCCTCGCTACTGCCGCTCCCAGTACCTCTCGAGCGCGAGACGGGGCTCCTGTCCCTGCGAGAAGTAGTGCGAAGCCTCGTCCCTGGCGTACTCCAGGAATGCCCGGACGGCCCGCTTCTGCTCAGGGGAGAGCCCTTCGAACCGGTCGAGCTGCCAGTCGCGAAGGCGCTGCTCCTCGGGGGTGGACCCCTGGGGAAGGGTCAGACCATAGACGGTATGGGGCATCAGATTGCCGTGGTCCTCCAACGCGGCCAGCAGGTAGGCGGGGAGGTAGTACCTGAAGCCCTCCGAGCTCAGGAAGGAGCTGGAGTGGTACTGAAGCTCGGCGGGGGATAGCTCCCTCCAGTGCCGCCCCTTGAAGGCGTGGGCCAGCTCCGCGCTCTCCCAGTCGTCGGCGTCATAGCCGATGCGGTCATCCCCGGGATGGGGGGCGTCGGCGAAGGCGGCTTCGATCCGCCGCTGGAGGGCTTCACGTCTGGAGCCTGGCATGACGGCTCACCGGCACTGCTTTGGGCAGCGCTGCAGGTCCATGAGCCGTGAGCACTCAGCGGCGCCGCTCCGGTAGTTCTCCACTTCCCTGCGGTGATTCTCGTCTCCCCCTCGGAAGCACTTGTCCATGATGGCCACCCTGGCGCTGATGCATCGCTGATACTTCAGTAGGTTCGCGAGCAGCTCGGCACAGCTTTGGTACTCGTGGCACCGCATGCTCGTCGCCTTGCAGGCGCGCCCGACCTCTTCCTTCAACAGCTTGTGTTCCTCCTCGGAGCAGTCACCGGGGGCACGGAGTGGCTGCCCGGCGCTGAGCGGACCAGGAAAAACGCAGACGGTCCCAAGTAGCAGGAGGGCGCATGAACCCTGAATGCGTCGGGCAATGAGCGCGGGCAGCATGGGCGGGCACGCTAGACCCGGGGCTTGGAAAACGCTCCTTCATGATTGATTAGTGGGGATGATTGTTTTGATGAGTTTATATGTCGGTGTTTCTGACCCGAGATTCAGTAATCCCCTGGCGGAGTTTCTGACCGGCGGGTTAGTCATGCGGGCGTCATGGCGCGTCCCGCGGATCCACATGCCCGTGCAGCACTCATCGCCGCCGCGCGAGCGGAGTTCGTGAAGAAGGGTCTGCGCGGCGCGCGCATCGAGGACATCACCGCCGCCTGCGGCCTCTCCAAGGGCGCCTTCTACCTGCACGCCGCCTCCAAGGAGGCCCTCTTCGGCGAGGTGGTGGCCGAGTTCACCTCCGCGATGAACCTGCTCATCGAGCGGCGCATCCAGGAGATGGAGCGCTTCCACGCCGAGCACGGCTCGCTGGAGGCACGCGACGTGGCCGAGCGCTCCGAGCGCTACGAGCTCCTGGTGCGGATGAGCACCGAGTCGGACCTGGGCACGCTGGAGCTGATGTGGGCCTACCGCGACGTGGTGCACGTGCTCATGCGCGGCAGCCAGGGCACCGAGTTCGAGTCGCTCATGTGGGGCATGGTGGACCGCGAGGTGTCTCGGGTGACGCAGGAGTTCCAGCGCCTGCAGAAGGACTGCGTGAGCCGCGCGGACGTGCCCCCCACCGTCATCGGCTCGCTCATCGTCGGCACGTACGTGCTGCTGGCCCAGCAGATGAGCCAGATGGAGCAGAAGCCGGACCTGGCCGCGTGGGCCCGCTCCATCCACCGGCTCATCCGCGAGGGCAGCCTGCCTCCGAAAGCCGCCACCGCGCCCAAGAAGACTTCCCCGCGCAGGCCGAAGGCCCGCGCCGTTTCCCGTCCCCGTAGCACCTCGAGGTCATGACCGTGAAACTCTCCAGGACGCCGCTCGTCGCCGGGCTCGCCGCCGTGGGCCTGGCCGCCACCGCGCTTCCCCTCTCGGGCTGCAAGGCCGACGCCGCTCCGGCCACCACCCCCAAGGCCGCCGTGCCGGAGCTTCCCGCCGTGACGGTGCTCTCGCCGCGCTCGGTGAAGACGGCGCTGCGCGAGGAGGTGACGGGCACGCTCTTCCCCGCCCAGGCCCTGCAGGTGGGCTTCGAGGTGGGCGGCCGTCTGGACAAGGTGCGCGTGAAGAAGGGCCAGACGGTGCAGGAGGGCCAGGTGCTCGCGCAGCTCAACCCGGAGATTTCGGACGCGCAGCTCGCCCAGGCCCAGGCCGCCGTGGCCGCCGCCGAGGTGAGCGCCGCCATGGCCGCCGACGTGGCCGGCCGCAACGCGAAGCTGCAGGAGCAGGGCAACGTGAGCGACCTGCAGAACCTCACCTCCAGCACCCAGGCGAAGCAGGCCGAGGCGCAGCTGCTCGCCGCGAAGGCGCAGCTCGCGCAGGCGCAGGCGGGCCGGCGCAAGCACGACCTCAAGGCGCCCTTCACCGGCACCGTCGTGGACGCACCCGAGCAGGTGGGTGCCATCGTGGGCCCGGGCGTGCCGATGTTCTCGGTGGAGAACCTGGGCACCCTGCTGCTGAAGACGACGGTGACCGATTCCGTCCGCGCCCGCCTCAAGCCGGGCACGAAGGTTCGCGTCGAGGTTGTCGGGGGCGGCGCCTCCACGGACGAGGCCGTCATCCGCACTGTCATCGCCTCGGCGGACCCGGCCACCCGCCGCATCCCGGTGGACATCCTGGTGCCCAACAAGGATGGCCGCTTCGTGGCCAACACCCTGGCGCGCGTCCTCCTCCCGCTGAGCGAGGAGCAGGAGGCGCAGGCCGTGCCCGCCTCCGCGCTGTCCTCCTCGGGCGGTGACCATGTCTTCGTGGTGGGCGCCTCGGGCGAGGTGCGCCGCGTGGACGTCCAGGTCATCGAGCGCGGCATGCGCGAGGTGGTGGTGAAGGCCGCCGCTCCGCTGGACAAGGTCGTCGAGTACCCCACGCCGTCCCTCACCGAGGGTACGCGCGTCTCCGTGAAGTAATCCCCACCGCACGATTCCAGGGCGTCCCCCCATGCTCCTCAGCGACGTCTCCATTCGCCGGCCGGTCTTCACGGCCATGATGTCCCTCTGCCTCATCGTCCTCGGAGTGATGGGGTACACCCGGCTGGGTACCGATCTCTTCCCGGACATCTCCATCCCCGTGGTGGTGGTCAACACCCTCTACAAGGGCGCGGGCCCGGGAGAGATCGAGACCCAGATCATCAAGCCCGTCGAGGATGCCGTCGCCGGCATCAGCGGCGTGGATAAAATCCACTCCTTCAGCCGCGAGAACGTGGGCACGGTCATCGTCCAGTTCAAGCTGTCGGCCAACCTGGACCGCTCGGTGCAGGAGGTGCGCGACAAGGTCTCGGGCATCACCTACAAGCTGCCGCAGGAGGCGGATGTACCGGTGGTGGGCCGCGTGGACATCTCCGCGGTTCCCGTCCTCACCTACGCGGCGAGCGCCGAGGTGGACTCGCGCGCGGTGCGCAAGATCATCGAGGACAAGCTCAAGCCGTCGCTGGCGCAGCTGGAGGGCGTTGCGGACGTGCGCATCAACGGCGGTGACCTGCGGGAAATCCAGGTGGACGTGGACCTGGACAAGGCGCGCGCGGTGGGCGTGTCCGCGATGGACATCGCCCAGCGCATCGGCCAGGAGAACCTGGACCTGCCGGCGGGCCGGTTGCAGCTGGGTCCCACCGAGCTGACGGTGCGCTCGCTGGGTCAGTTCAAGAGCGTGGACGAGCTGCGCCAGCTCCCGGTGGCCCAGAGCCGCACGGGCGCGCAGGTGCGGCTGGAGGAGATCGCCACCGTCACCGACGGCGCGGCCGAGCGCCGCACCACGGCGCGCCTCAACGGCAATGACGCCGTCATCCTCGAGGTCATCAAGCAGCCCGGCTCCAACACCGTGGCGGTGAGCGACGCGGTGAAGAAGGCCATGGACAAGGTGGTGCCCACCCTGGGTTACGGCTTCCAGACGCGGCTGCTCATCGACCAGTCGGTGGACATCCGCGAGAACGCCCACGAGGTGTGGGTCGCGCTCCTCTTCGGTGGCGCGATGGCGGTGCTCATCATCCTGATGTTCCTGTTGGATCCGCGCGGCACCTTCATCTCCTCGCTGGCGCTGCCCACCTCCGTGATCGGCACGTTCTTCGTGATGTACGGGCTGGGCTACTCGCTCAACCAGATGACGCTGCTGGCGCTGTCGCTGGCCATCGGTCTGCTCATCGACGACGCGGTGGTGGTGCGCGAGGCCATCACCCACCGCCTGGAGCAGGGTGAAGACCCCGTGAGCGCGGCCTCCAACGGAACGAAGGACGTGGGTCTGGCGGTGCTCGCCACCACGTTCGCCCTGGTGGCGGTGTTCGTCCCGGTGGCCTTCATGCCCGGCATGGTGGGCCAGTTCCTCCAGCAGTTCGGCATCACCATCTCGGTGGCCGTGCTCATCTCGCTCTTCATCTCCTTCACGTTGGACCCGATGCTGTCCGCGCGCCTGGCCAGGCAGCGCAAGCCGGGCGAGCACCACCAGGAGAACGCGGTGGCCAGCGCCATCCGCCGCTTCCTGGATGGCAGCGAGCGCGTCTACTCGAACATCCTGCGCTGGGTGCTCGACCACAAGTGGCTCACCACGGGCATCACCGTGGGGGTGATGGTGGTGTCCTTCGGGGCCGCCAGCCGCCTGGGCATGGAGTTCATCTCGGCCGAGGACCGCTCGCAGTTCATCGTGCAGCTCATCCTGCCCGACGCCTCCAGCCTGGAGCAGACGGCCACGCGCGTGGCGCAGGCCGAGAAGGTCCTCAAGGGCATGCCCGAGGTGACGGACATCTACGCCATCGTGGGTGACAACGGCGACGTGAACAAGGCGCGCCTCCGGGTCATCGTCACCAACAAGCAGTCGCGCGCGCGCGGCATCCAGGCCATCAAGGAGGAGGCGCGCACGCTGCTCACCGAGGCCCTGCCCGCCACCCGCGTCAACCTGCAGGACCTGCCCATCATCGACGGCCTCGGTGGCGACTTCTATCCCATCATGATTCGCGTCACCGGCCCGGAGCTGGCCAGAATCCACGAGGAGTCCGAGCGCATCGCCCAGATTCTCCGGGACATCCCGGGCACGGCGGACGTGCGCGTGGACTACAACCCGCCCAAGCCGGAGCTGGCCATCGAGGTGGACCGGGCGCGCGCCAAGGACCTGGGCGTGAGCGCCGCGGCCATCGCCCTGCAGATGCGCATGGCCATCGGTGGTGACGTGGCCGCCAAGCTGCGCGAGGGCGTGGACGAGACGGACATCCGCGTGCGCCTGAGCGAGCGCGACCGCGCCACCCCCGAGCGCGTGCGGCAGCTGATGATCGGCACGCCCAAGGGGCTCGTCCCGGTGACGGACGTGGCGAAGGTGGAGCTGCGCGACGGACCGAGCGTCATCGAGCACGAGAACCGTCAGCGCCAGCTCGCCATCTACTCGCAGCTCAATGGCGCGGCCCTGGGTGACGTGGCGGCGGAGCTCAAGAAGAAGATCGCCGAGAAGCCGCTGGCCCCGGGCTACTCGCTCATCTACGACGGGCAGATCAAGATGATGTCCGAGCAGAACGACGCCTTCGCCACCGCGTTCCTGCTGGCCTTCGTCTTCATCTACATGGTGCTCGCCAGCCAGTTCGAGTCCTTCAAGCACCCCTTCACCATCATGGTGTCGCTGCCGCTGGCGCTCGTGGGCGCGCTGCTGGGCCTCGTCTTCGGCGGCTACCACGTGTCCATGGGCGCGATGATCGGCATCATCCTGCTGATGGGCCTGGTGACGAAGAACGCCATCCTCCTGGTGGACGGCGCGCTGCAGTACCTGCGCGAGGGTGCCACGGTGGACGAGGCGCTCATGAAGGCGGGTCCGCGCCGGCTGCGGCCCATCCTCATGACGAGCGCCGCCATGGCCATCGGCATGGTGCCCACCGCCATCGGCAAGGGCGTGGGCTCCGAGTTCCGCGCCCCCATGGCCATCGCCGTCATCGGCGGCGTCATCACCTCCACCTTCCTCACGCTGCTGGTGGTGCCGGTGGTGTTCGCGGCCATGGAGCGCCTCGGCTTCTCCAAGCGTCCCCAGAAGAAGGACGAGGGCCTGCCCATCCCCGTCCCGGAGTCCCAGGAGCAGCGCGCCGCCTGAGCGGTCCGGGCGCTGCCCCTCCCCCCATCCTCCTTCGCTTGCTCCTGCCCATGTTCATCCGAATCGCCGCCGGGTCCGCCCGGCGCCCCCTGTCGCTCGTCCTCCTCGCCGCCCTCTCCCCGCTCGGTGCGCTCGCCCAGGCGCCCGCGGACGCCCCGCGCGCCGTGGGGCAGGCTCCCGCCGCTCGGCCCGCGACGGTGGGGGCTCCCGCTCCCGGCACGCTGCGCACGGTGACGCTGCGCGAGGCGCTCTCCCTGGCCTCGGTGCAGAGCCCGGACGTGGCCGCCGCCCGCGCCCAGGCCGCCGTGGCCGCCGCCGGTGTCCGCCGCGCCTGGACGGCCTGGCAGCCCGAGCTGACGGTCGGCGCCCAGTACGTCCACGCCAGCGCCGAGGCCCAGCTCGACCTCGGCAGCTTCGTCGGGCTGGTGGCCGGCGTGTTCCAGCTCATGCCCGTCAATCCGCAGCTCGTCCCGGAGCCCGTCGTCATCACGGCGCGCAACTCGCAGTACGCGTCGGCGCAGATCTCCCAGCCCCTCTTCACCCCGGCGGGCGTCTTCCTGCTCGGCCCGGCGAAGGCGGGCGCGGAGGCGGCGGAGCTGGGCGCCCTGGAAGCGCGCGAGCAGGTGCTGCTGGGCGTGGCGCGCACCTACCTGGGGCTGCAGGGCATCCAGCAGATGATGGACGCGGCGCGGGAGGCCGAGTCGGTGGCCCTCCAGCGCGAGGGCGAGGCGAAGGCGCAGCTCGGCGCGGGCATGACGGTGGAGGCGGCGCTGCTGCGCGCCCAGTCGGAGACGGCCCATGCCCGCGTGCAGCTGGCGCAGCTCTCCGGCCAGTACGCGCAGCTGGTGGCGCTCCTGGGCGCGCTGGTGGGCGAGCCGGTGCAGCCCGCCCCCTTCGAGGCCACGGGGGGGCCCCAGTGGCTCACCCCCTCGGAGGACCAGAGCCCCTGGGAGGACACGTACGCGGTGCGCTCGGCCTCGCTGGCGGTGAAGGCCAACGAGGGCAAGGTGACGTACGACCTCTTCTCGTGGCTGCCGAGCGTGGTGGCCCAGGCCCGCGGTCTCTACAACTCCAACGCCGGTTTCACCGGGCAGAACACCACCTACGAGGTGTCCGTCGCGGCCTCCATGCCGCTGTACGACCGCGGGCAGCGCTACGCGGCGCTGCACGAGGACCGCGCCCGGCTGGCGCAGGCGAAGGCGCAGTACGAGTCGGCGCGCGCCCGGGCCCGCGCCAACTGGGTGGCGGCCCGCGCCAACATCCAGGCCGCCGAGGCCGCGCTGGCCCAGGCCGAGTCCCAGGCGCAGCTCGCCGCCCGGGTGCAGAAGCAGGTGGCGGCGGCCTTCCGGGCCGGCATGTCCACCAGCCTGGAGATGTCGGACGCGGACACGCGGCGCTTCCTCGCCGCCAGCGCCGCGGCCCAGGCCCGCGCCACGCTCGAAATCCGCCGCGTGGAGCTGGCCGGTGCCGCTGGCCGCATCGCCGCCTCGCTCGAGCAGGCGGAGCAGGGCACGCCGTAGGGCGGCTCAGCCGGGGTAGAGAGAGTCCATCGTGTCCAGCACGGCCGAGAGCAGCTTCTTGCCCTCGGCCGTGTCCGGGCACAGCCCGCCCCAGGCGAGCGTGAGGTTGCTCCCCACCTGCTTGTAGAGCATCCGCCCGCGCATCCTCACCGGCTCGTAGCTCTGGCGGCCGTTGGCCATGAAGTCGTCGTGGGGCAGGCCGAAGACGGCGTAGTAGCGCAGGTCCGGCGACACCGCGTCCCGCAGGTAGTGCAGCCCGCTGGGGATGGTGGCCGCCACGTCCAGCACGTGCCAGGAGCGGTGCCGGCCCGGCTTCACCTCCTCGGCGCGGAAGCACATGCGCGGCGGCGGACACCCGAGCGCACCGGCGGTGAGCCAGTTGTAGTCCAGCTCCGGCACCTGCATCATCTCGGCGATGTGGGGGCTGCCGTCCGCGTGGAAGCCCCACGCGCTCCCGTCCGGCTCGTACGAGCGCAGCCCGTAGGCTCCGTAGAACACGTTGTACCAGGGGCTGTGCGGGTTGTAGTACTCGGAGCACCCCGTCGCGTCCGCGAAGTCTCCGATGGTGAACACCACCACCAGGTCGAAGGAGCGCCGCGTCTCGCGGGCCATGAAGGGCTCGTGCGCCACCGCCCCGATGGAGCCCGGCAGTGAGGGCACCGGGGTGGGGATGTTGGCGGCGGCCATGAAGTTGTCCCCCCCACCCGGCAAGGGGGTGGCGCGCATGGCCAGTGTCGCCAGCTCTTTTTGCAGTCCCATGAAGTGTTTCTCCCGTCCGCGCTAGACTCTCCGGCATGCCGGAGCGGCTCGTCTACGAACATACCGTCGAGGGGCTCTTCGTGAGGGGCCTCGCCAGGCGCATTTCACCCGCCGTGAAGCAGCGGCTGCGCCAGGCCGGGCTGGACCTGGACTGCAAGCTGCTGCCGGCCTACTCCTTCGACACCTGGGCCCGGTGCGTGGCCATCGTCGCCGACGCGCTCTACCCCAACGAGCTCCAGTCCGTGGCCTACCAGTATCTGGGCGCGCGGATGGTCGAGGGCTACCGGGAGACCTTCACCGGGCGGCTCATGTTCCGCGTCCTCCAGCTGCTCAGCCCCCAGCGCCTGGTGGCCCGCGCCGAGCAGAACTTCCGCTCGGGCAACAACTACACCGAGGTCCGCCACTCGGACATCGCCGCCAACGTGGTGGAGCTGTGGGTGAACGAGCCCGGGCCTACCCGCTATGTCGTCCAGGGCGCCATGCTCGAGATGCTTCGCGCCGTCCGCCCCGGGGATCTGGGCGTGCGCGTGGACCTGATCGACTTCACCGCCGAGAGCGTCACCTTCCGCGTCTCCTGGACGGAGGACGCGTGAGCCCCGGCGCACCCGAGGGGCCGGCGCTGCTCGCCGTGGACCTCGGGCTGCGCTCCGGGCTGGCCCTGTATGGCCCTGATGGGCGGTTGCGGTGGTATCGCTCGCAGAACTTCGGCAGCCAGTCCCGGCTCAAGCGCGCCGTGCCCTCCGTGCTGCACTCGGCCGGGCCGCTCGCGTGGTTGGTGCTGGAGGGCGGCGGGCCCATCGCCGAGGTGTGGGAGCGAGAGGCATCGCGGCGCGCGCTCCCCGTGCTCCGTGTGTCCGCCCAGGACTGGCGCGCGCGGTTGCTGTACGCCCGCGAGCAGCGCTCCGGTGGGCTGGCCAAGGATGCCGCGGATGGACTGGCGCGCCGCGTCATTGAGTGGGCTGGCGCTTCGCGGCCCACGTCGCTCCGGCATGACGCCGCGGAGGCGGTGCTGCTGGGGTTGTGGGCTTGCCTGGAAGTAGGGTGGTTGGAACAGGTTCCTCCCGAGGTCCGCAGGTAGGTCAGGCCCGCTTGGAGCTTTCCCCCGTGATGACCGCCGAGCCGATCAGGTGGGCCAATCGCAGCGCTTCCGGCACGTTCCCCCGGTCCGTCAGGCGTTTCAGGGCCTCGGCCACCCACTCCGGCTCCGCTCCCTGCACCTGGAACGTGAAGCCTCCCAGCTGATGGATGGGGCCCGCTCGCTTCAGCAGCTCCAGCCGCCGCTCCGGCCTCGGCAGGTGGCGCAGCGCGCGCTCCATCGCCTCCAGGTCCGGCAATCGCCTCATCACCGACACGCACGGCTTGCCCAGCGTCCCCGCCAGCCTCGGCAGGTCCACCACGTTGAAGCCCCCGAAGGCGATGCCGTCCAGCAGCACCAGGTGCAGCTGCGGCAGGAACTTGCCCCCCACCAGCAGCCGGCACACCTCGTCCGTCGCCGTCCACCCGTCCTTGCGCACCCGTCCCCAGACGAGCCCCTCGAAGCGCGTGCCCGCGCACACCACCCCCACCAGCGGCACCCTCGCTCCCGGGCGCTTCGTGAAGGGGGCATCGTCGAAGCCAGCGACTCGGGGCAGTGGAGGCAGACGCATGGGGACCAAAAAGAAAGAGCCCGACCCCGGACGAGGTCAGGCTCCTGGACTCGTCCGGGTTAGCGGACTAGCCGGCGGCGCGAACGTTCTGGGCCTGCAGACCCTTCGGGCCCTTGGTCACTTCGAACTCCACGCGCTGGCCCTCGGCCAGGGTGCGGAAGCCATCCATGTTGATGGCCGTGTGGTGGCAGAACACATCCTCGCCACCGCCGTCCTGCGTGATGAACCCGAAGCCCTTCGCGTCGTTGAACCACTTCACAGTACCAGTTGCCATGAACCGTTCTTCTTTCGTTACAAGGCGGAACATGCCGCCTTTTCGGCTCGGACTTGAGCCGGGGTTGAAGGCGTAGTCCGTCTATTCCTAAATGTCGAGAGGGGTGTCTCCCCGAAGTGTTCAGGTTCGAGCAGCGTTGATGCCCGACTCCAGGGCGTCCACGTCCTCGGACGTCAAGTGCACGGACTCGCCCGTGGGTGGATCAAAGGGCGCGCGGCCAATCTGCTTCGTGCCGAGGCTGGGGAAGAAGGGCGCCAGCAGGTAGTTGCGGATGCACCAGCCGAAGAAGCTGCGCTGCACCAGCTCCGGATGGATGTGCGGGGCAATCCTGGCGTGCAGCTCGGGCAGGGTGCTCCAGTGCGCGCCGGCCATCTCGTGGTGGGCCGTGTGCAGGCCGTTGTTGAAGAGGAAGAAGTTGATGAGCTTGCCATCGAAGCTGCGCGAGTGGTCGTGCTCGCTCCAGGGGTCCGTGTGGACGTGCTGGATGTAGTTGAAGAACATGATGGTCCACAGCGCGAAGAGCGCCGGGATGAGGAAGGCGAACGTCCACACCTTGATGCCCGCGGCCAGCCCGTGCATCGCGATGGCCACGCCCAGCAGCGCCAGATGCGCGCCCGCCCACACCACGTACTGCAGGATGATCTGCCGGTAGAGCGCGGGGTTGGAGCGGCGCGCCTTGGCGATGTACTGCTTGATGGGATCGCTCTGCCAGTAGGACGAGACGAAGAAGTACGTGAAGGCCACCAGCCAGTTGTTCTTGTTGGTGTAGCGCCAGGTGATGGTGGCGTCGCCGGCCTTGTTCACCAGCTTGTGGTGGTTGAGGTTGTGCGTGGGCACCCAGGCGAAGGTGGGGTAGCCGTAGAAGTGGGAGATCCACAGGCCCATCAGCGAGTTGAGGCGCCGGTTCTTGAAGGTGGGGCAGTGGTTGTGGTTGTGCGCGATGACTCCGGCGGCCAGCGCCAGATAGCAGCCGAGCGGGCTGAGGTACGGAATGAGCTCGGGCCTGGCGTACTGTGCCAGGGCGACGACCGGCATGAAGAGGCACCACAACAGGGTTCGGTAGTCGGCTGCGTAGCGAGGAGTCATGGAAGTCCCGGGGCTATAACCGACCCAGTATGTGACACCTAGAACCGATTCAGGAAGAGAGAGCGCCTCGCGCTGTCCGAGCAGGCATGCACCGGTGAACGCCTCGGCGGCCGGGAATGACTACTCTCAGAATGGGAGGTCGTGGCCGATGAGTCCCAGCCCTGTTCCCCAACCCCGGGCCGCCACGGTGCGTGGCGCGCTGGAAGCAGAACTGTCCTCGGCGCCGGAGACGGGCCTCACCGCGAAGGAGCTCTCCGCGCGGGTGGGCATCTCCGAGAAGGACGTGGCCGGGCACCTGGAGCACCTGGAGAAGTCCCTGCGCGCCGGTGGGGCCGCGCTCGAGGTGATTCCCTCCGAGTGCCTCGCCTGCGGCTTCGTCTTCAAGGACCGCAAGCGCCTCACGCGCCCCGGCTCCTGCCCCGAGTGCCGCTCCACCCGCATCGAGCCCCCCGCGTTCCGCATCCGCTGAGGGCCCGCCCGCGGTGCCCGCAAAAGCGAAGCGGCGGGAAGCCCGAGGCTCCCCGCCGCTCGTGTCACGCCGGCCCGTGGGGGCCGGGGGGGACTAGGCCGGCTTCACGCCCGCCTTGTCCTCACCGGCGATGGCGGCCATCGGGGTCTCGATGCGCATGCCGTAGAAGGAGCGGTACACGAACACCATCGAGGCGACGAAGAAGGCGCCCGCGAGCACCGTGGTGAGGGTGCGCTGGCCGGCCGCGCTCAGCTCCACCGCCAGCTCCACGGCGAGCAGGCCGAAGAGGGTGGTGAACTTGATGACCGGGTTGAGCGCCACGGACGAGGTGTCCTTGAACGGATCTCCCACCGTGTCGCCCACGACCGTGGCCGCGTGCAGGTCCGTGCCCTTGGCCTTCAGCTCCGTCTCCACCAGCTTCTTGGCGTTGTCCCACGCGCCACCGGCGTTCGCCATGAAGACGGCCTGGTAGAGGCCGAAGATGGCGATGGAGATGAGGTAGCCCACGAAGAAGTACGGCTCGAGGAACGCGAAGGCCAGGGTGCTGAAGAACACACCCAGGAAGATGTTGAGCATGCCCTTCTGCGCGTACTGGGTGCAGATCTCCACCACGCGCTTGGAGTCCTCCACGCTCGCCTTCTCCACGCCCTCCAGCTTGATGTTGGCCTTGATGAACTCCACCGCGCGGTAGGCGCCGGTGGACACGGCCTGCATCGACGCGCCGGAGAACCAGTAGATGACCGCGCCGCCCGTCACCAGGCCCAGCAGGAACGGGGCGTGCAGCAGCGACAGGTTGGCCGCGTTGGCCGCGTTGAGCATGCGCAGGCCGTCCGCGCCCGTGTTGATGCCCACCAGGATGACGATGATGGAGAAGATCATCGTGGTGGCACCCACCACGGCGGTGCCGATGAGCACCGGCTTGGCGGTGGCCTTGAAGGTGTTGCCCGCGCCGTCGTTCTCCTCGAGGTACTCCTTGCCCTTCTCGAAGTCCGGGGTGAAGCCGAAGTCCTTCTGGACCTCCGCCTTCACGTTGGGGACGTTCTCGATGAGGGACAGCTCGTACACGCTCTGCGCGTTGTCCGTCACCGGACCGTACGAGTCCACCGCGATGGTGACCGGGCCCATGCCCAGGAAGCCGAAGGCCACCAGACCGAAGGCGAACACCGCCGGGGCGATCATCAGCGTGTTGGGGATGTCCAGGCTGAAGAAGTAGGCCCCGCCCATCAGCGCCGCGATGATGATGCCCATCCAGTAGGCCGAGAAGTTACCGGCCACCAGGCCCGAGATGACGTTGAGCGACGCACCACCCTCGCGGGAGGCCGTGACGACCTCGCGCACGTGGCGGCTCTCGGTGGAGGTGAAGACCTTGATGGCCTCGGGGATGATGGCGCCGGCCAGGGTGCCGCAGGTGATGATGGCCGACATCTTCCACCACAGGCTGCCGTCATCGGCCAGGTTGGGGATGAGCAGGTAGGACACCAGGAACGTCAGCGCCACGGACACGATGGACGTCAGCCACACCAGGAACGTGAGCGGGTGCTCGAAGTTCATGTGGTCCGCGTTCTTGTACTTGCCGCCCTGGATGATGCCGTTGAGGCCGTAGGAGCCGAGCGAGGCCAGCACCATCACGATGCGCATCATGAAGATCCACACGAGCAGCTGGACCTGGTACTGGGGCGGAACGGCCAGGAGGATGAAGGTGATGAGCGCCACGCCCGTCACGCCGTAGGTCTCGAAGCCGTCGGCCGAGGGGCCCACCGAGTCACCGGCGTTGTCACCGGTGCAGTCGGCGATCACGCCGGGGTTGCGCGCGTCGTCTTCCTTGATCTTGAAGACGATCTTCATGAGGTCCGAGCCGATGTCGGCGATCTTCGTGAAGATGCCGCCGGCGATGCGGAGCGCGGACGCGCCGAGCGACTCGCCGATGGCGAAGCCGATGAAGCACGGGCCGGCGAGGTCGTTCGGGATGAAGAGGAGGATGAAGAGCATGATGAGCAGCTCGACGCTGATGAGCATCGTGCCGATCGACATGCCCGCCTTGAGCGGGATCGCGAAGGTCGGGAAGGGCTTGCCGGCGAGCGAGGCGAAGGCGGAGCGGCTGTTCGCGTAGGTGTTCACGCGGATGCCGAACCAGGCGACGCCCGAGGAGCCGATGATCCCGATGAGGGAGAAGACGAGGATGACCGCCACGCGGCCGGCGCCCATCCCGTGGCCGCCGCCCGGCCCCTCGGCGAGGAAGCCGAAGTACGCGACGATGACGACCGCCATGAAGGCCCAGAGGATCCCGATGAACCTGAACTGGGTCTTGAGATAGGTCCCGGCCGTCGCGTAGATGAGCTCGGAGATCTCGAGCATCGACTTGTGGACCGGGAGCGC
>NZ_DBNGVP010000126.1:0-3496 GCF_057119385.1 Archangium sp.
ACAGGCCCTCGGGGAGGGCGTAGCGCGGGGCGCGCAGCAACGCCGTGAGTCCGCCCTCGGGCACCGGGGGCAGTCCCTTGGCCACGCCCAGGCTGGCCACCAGCATGAGCACCCGTAACCCCGTGCCACCCAGCGCCTTGCCGAAGCGCTCGGCCACCCGCTCGATTTCCTGCGGTGTCGTGGCCGCGTGGGCTTCCCGGTACAGCTGGACACAGGCCAGGGCCACGCGGGTGAGCTCCAGCACACCCACGGCCACAGAGAGGCGCAGCGTCAGCAGGGCCACGAAGGCCTTGCGGTGCCGCGAGCTGGTTTCACACCTCAAGGAAGCGTGTGCCGGTGATGCCCTCGCGCTCCAGGGCCTGCTTGAGGTCCTCGGAGACGATGAGGGCCACCGTCCAGCCCCAGGGACGGAAGAGGTGGGCATCTCCCACTTTCGTTGGATCGATTCGCATCCCCGCGACCACCCGGTATTGGCCTACCTTCTCCGGCTGGCCATCTTCGGGCTTGAAGTAACGCACCTCCTCGCATCGGGCGTCATCGATGCAGCGGATGACTCGTAAGGGATTGAGGATGAAATAGGGCTCCGGGTGGGCGTCCACGCGGGCGGGAATGGCCTGCACCTCGTGGACGTGCAGCCGCTCGAGGAGCCGGACGAAGCGCTCGCTGACCACGAGGATGCTGAAAGCGGCCCAGCAGAAGTCCAGCGGGTGTCCGGGGACCTCGAGCGGGAAGTGTGGCACGCACCCCAGCTCGAGGCTCCGCCCCTCGTCGAATTGCCAGGGGTCGAGCTCCTGCCCCTGCTCGTCCAAGGGAGCCCCCAGGTGCCAGCGATCGCGGGCACGCCTGTCATCCATCAATTTGAAGTACCGGTTCATGCGAGGTGTCCTGGAGGGCGCTCTACTTCCTCGTTGCCAACCGATAGAGCCGTGACCCGGGAGTACACACCTCCTGTGCGAGTTCCTCGAGTGCCCGTATCAAAGCATCCCGGCATCGTTCCCGGGTCCGGCATTGTCCGAGAGCTGTCTTGAGCCGTTCGTAGATCTCCACATGATAGTCCTCGGGATGAGGGCCTTTGTGGCCCGCGAGATAGACGAGGTTCTCCTTTGCATCCAGGTTCATCCCCGCCCTCGCGAAGAGCGACTTGAACAACGGAGTCCACGGCCCGCCGTAGACCGTCGAGATGTCGTTCTTGTCGGTGGCGAGGTGGTGCCAATAGTAGCCGTCCGCCTTCTCGGAGCCATCGGTGCAGGCGCTGCCTGCTGAGGTCGCCACCGTGCCCGCCGCCACGCCCGTGACGAGCACGGTGCCGTCGGCCACCATCTGCACCGCTGACGCGCCCCCCAGGGACAGGCCCTCGGGCAGTGCGTAGCGCGGGGCGCGCAGCAACGCCGTGAGTCCGCCCTCGGGCACCGGGGGCAGTCCCTTGGCCATGCCCAGGCTGGCCACCAATAGGAGCACCCGTAGCCCCGTGCCGCCCAGCGCCTTGCCGAAGCGCTCGGCTACCGCTTCGAGTTGCCGCGGCGTGCGGGCGGCGTGTGCTTCCCGGTACAACTGGACGCAGGCCAGCGCCACCCGGGTGAGCTCCAGCGCGCCCACGGCCAGGGACAGGCGCAGCGTCAGCATGGCCACGAAGGCCTTGCTGAACACCGGCTCGGGCGCCAGCCAGGCGGAGAAGTAGAGGAAAACCGAGAGGGTGACACTGGAGAGGAAGACGGGCGAGGAGAACAGCTCGCGCGCCGCCTCGCGGACGCCCGCGCCCATGTAGCGGGGGGACAGCTTCAGGGCCTGGAAGACAGGGCTCGTCTCCAGGGACTGGGGCAGGGAGAGCCGGGAGGGGCCGAAGCGGGAGAGGAGCTCCTCGTGAAGGAGCGTGCGCCAGCCCGGGGGCGGCTGCTCCGCCGAGGCCGTGGAGGCCAGGACGAGCCGCGGCCGGGTGGGCTGCTGGGGGCGCAGGGACGCGTGCAGGGACGTGAGCACGTCCCGGGCGTCTTCCAGGCGCATTCGCTCCAGGGAGGGGTCGGGTAACACCGGCTCGAAGGAGAGTCGCAGGCGGCCATCGGGCAGTGGAGTCGTGCGCACCTGTTTCGGCTCCACCCGTGGGCGCGAGGCTTCGGGCGGACCTGCCGGAGAGGTGGCACACGCGGCACTCAGGATGAATCCCAGCGCGAGTACCAGACGCAGCGGCGGACGGGCTCTCTTCATGCCGCGTAGCCTGCATGAGCTTCGGTGCGTCGTGCACCTGCGTTTGTTTTGGACTCGCCGTCCTTTGGGGGATTCGCGCTCCCTGGGGCAGAGTTCGGGGATGCTCCCTTCCCTCCAGAATCCGTGGTGGTGCCGCGAGCTGGTTTCACACCTCGGTGAAGCGCGTGCCCGTGACGCCCTCTCGCTCCAGGGCCTGCTTGAGGTCCTCGGAGATGATGAGGGCCACCGTCCAGCCCCAGGGACGGAAGAGGTGGGCACCTTCGGCTCTCGCCGGGTCGATGCGCAAACCCGAGACGCCCCGGTACTGGCCCACTTTCTCGGGTTGGCCATCCTCGGGCTTGAAGTGCCGTACTTCCCTGCACCGGGCCTCGTCGATGCAACGGATGACGCGCAGGGAATTGAGGATGAACCAGGGCCCGGCGTGGCTCTGGACTTCGACGGGGAGGAATTGAACGTCCTGGATGCCCAGGCGCTCGAAGAGCTGGACGACTCGACGGTGGACCACGGGGATGGAGAAGGAACTCTGGGTGAACTCCAGCTCCGTTCCGTCTGGCTTCACGGGAAACCGGATGAGCCCATGGGCGTCGAGCCGGCGGCTCTCGGTGAATTGCCAGGGATCGATTTTCTGCCCGTGCTCATCGACGGGATGCCGGAGGTGCCAGCGTCCTGGCCGGCTCATGTCGTCCGTCAGATCGTAGAAACGGCTCATCGTCCTCACCTGGTGTTGCGCCTCATGTCGTCGTCAGCAGCTGGTGGAGCAGTGTCCCCGGCGTACAGACGTCATCCGCGATCTTCTTGAGCTCGTCCACCAGGATGCTCCGGCACTGTTTCGGGGTGCGGCACTGGGAGAGCACGGCTTCCAATCGACGGTAGACCTCCTGGTGGTACGCCTCGGAATGAGGGCCCTTGTGACCCTTGAGATAGACGCGGTTCTCTTTCGCATCCAGGCTCATCCCCGCCATCTCGAATAAGTCCTCGAATCGGGGCGTCCACGGGCCACCGCGCAGCGTCGAGATGTGGTTCTTGTCGGTGGCGAGGTGGTGCCAATAGTAGCCGTCCGTCTTCTCGGAGCCATCCGTGCAGGCGCTGCCCACAGCGGCCGCCATGGTGCCCGCCGCCACGCCCGTGACGAGCACGGTGCCGTCGGCCACCATCTGCACCGCCGAGGCGCCCTCCAGGGACAGGCCCTCGGGGAGGGCGTAGCGCGGGGCGCGCAGCAACGCCGTGAGTCCGCCCTCGGGCACCGGGGGCAGTCCCTTGGCCACGCCCAGGCTGGCCACCAGCATGAGCACCC
>NZ_DBNGVP010000127.1:0-49512 GCF_057119385.1 Archangium sp.
CCACGTACGGCGTCAACGTGAACATGGCCGACGCGTGGATCAACGCGGGCTGGAACATCGGCATCTTCTACTGGAACCAGTTCGCGGACGAGCCCGAGGTCAAGAACGCGGAGACGAAGATCTGGACGGGCGCGGGTCCGCAGGGCATGCGCTGGCGCCAGTGTGACGGCACCTACACCACGGTGGGCTCGCCCACGGTGAGCGCCGCCCAGCTGTTCTACAACGCCATCACCGCCAACATGGCCAATTTCAGCGGCCCGCACCTGCGCCTCGCCGGCCACTCGCTGGGCGCGCAGATGGCGCACCGCACCGGCGACATGCTGAGCGACAACGTGGCGGCCGGACGCATCAACGCGCGCCTGCAGCCCACCCGCGTGGCGCTGATGGATCCCTTCTGGTCCAACAATGGCAAGGACTACCTGGGCGGCCGCTGGACGGGAGAGGTGGCGCGCGAGCACATCGGCGACATGATCGCCCGGGGCGTCATCTTCGAGCGCTACAAGTCCTCCAACATCAATGACTTCTTCATCGGGGACTCGAACATCCCGCTGACGGGCATGATTGGCCAGACGGAGCTCATCCCCCAGTGGATTCCCAACACGAACCAGTCGGCGCGCCATGTGGCGGCCCCCAACATGTACTTCCGCTCGTTCGCCTACACCGCGCCGCCCGAGTGCTTTGACCTCTCCACGGGTGGCTACAGCTGCACGGGCACCGCCGCCTCGGCCAAGACGACCGACGTGCGGACGCGGGAGATGATGAACTCCGCCTACACCTGGTACCAGTGGGCCGGCATGAGCACGGAGGTGCCGAGCGACAACATGTTCTGGCGCCAGGCGCGCTGAAGCCGCCCCGGAGACACGCCGTCTCCGGGACGGGGCCGGAGGGGCGCGCGCCCCTCCGGTCCACTCACCCGCAGCGGCCGTCGATCTTCCAGCCCTGGCTGTCCGTGGTGCGCCGGTTGAGCAGCTCCAGCAGCACGTACCAGCGCTCCGAGGTGGCGTGGGTGACCGTCACATCCGGCTCCATCGGCTGCAGCGTCAGGTTGGAGAGCAGGGCGATGGTGGTGTCCACGTAGGACCTGCCGCCATTGACGGTGACGTTCGTGTAGGTGGCGCCGGAGTCGGTGGAGCGGAAGAGCTTGGCGCGCACGGTGCGGTTGTACTGCACGTTGCTGGGTCCGTAGGAGATGCGGACGCCGCCACAGGAGATCTCGAAGAAGTTGAAGAAGCTCGACTTCTGCTGCCAGGAGCTATACGTGAGCGTCCCCGAGCTGATGGGATGGTAATACACCTGGGCCGACACGGTGCGCTCGCCCGGCGTGACGTCCACGGCCGACGTCTCGGGTGCGTCCGCGATGCCGCCCTCCTCCAGCACGGGCTCACCGCCACAGGCGGTGACGAAAGACATCAGCAGGGCGGCGGAAAGCCAGCCCCTCGGCGAAGCGAAGCGCGAACGGGTGTTCATGAGGTGTCCTGAGTGAGGTGTGAGACCTTGCCGGGCAAGGCGCGCCACAGATGCAATTGAATTTCATTATTGTCAAGCATTCCTCGATGCGGGCCGGAAGCGTCACATTCGTGAAAACCAGTCACATCGGGTTGCACGCCGGTGGTACCTCGTTAGGGATTGCGGGCCCATTTTCAGGGCATTTCCTGGAAACAGGTTGAATCACGGCCGCGCCATGAATTGGCGCCCTCACGGGACGCATAGGAGAAACGACGATGAAGACGTTCAGCACACTGGGTTGCACCGCGGCGCTCACCGCCCTGCTGGCGGGCTGCGGCGGCGAGCCCGACGCCGGGCAGGCCCAGGCCGGAGATGCGAATACCGGCACCCTCCACCTGGATCTCCAGGGCAGGTTCGAGGGGGCGCTTGCCCTCGAGCTGAGCGCCTGTGGGGACGCCGAGGGCGCGCAGGAGGTGCGCATCGATTTGACGGGGAAGGACTCCGTGCGGCTTCCCGCGGCGCACTACTGCACGCCGTCCATCATCCGGAAGGATGGGGAGCGCTCCACCTTCTCCAACCAGACGATGACGGTGGTGGCTGGCAAGTCCATCACCCTGCACGTCAATGACGAGTACATCCACGCGGTGAACGACACCGAGGAGGACGTGCCCTCGCCGCTGCTGCAGGGCGTGGTGGGCAGCGACGTGGTGTACGACGGGGGCCGGGCCGCCTGGTACGCGCGCACCTACGTCAACACGCCCTACGGCACCACGGTGGGCACCAACCGCTTCCCCAACTACTCCAGCAGCACCGGCGGCACCGGCGGCGGCAACTGCACCAACTTCATCAGCCAGTCCATGCTGGCCGGCTTCCTGGGCCGCCTCTACGCCCGCAACTCGGACATCGACTTCACCTGGAACAACAAGGCCGCTTTCTGGGATGAGTGGGGCCTCAACCCGGACATGTGGTACTTCAAGTACGACGGCGTGCCCTACGCGGCCCGCACCACGACGTGGGCCGGCGTGACGGATCTCATGACCTACGCGCAGAACGCCATCGCCAGCTCCACCTCGGCGGGCATCGAGTTCACCCGCCTGCCCAATGGCACCCGCGAGTTCACCTGGAGCGACGCCATCGTCAACGAGGTGAACTTCCAGCTGGGAGACCTGGTGGTCGCCAACCTCTACGGCGACGGCTACAACCACTTCATGATGGTGACGCGCATCGACACCGCCGCGCTGGGAGACAACAAGGTGCTGCTGACGTACCAGACGGTCAACACCTTCGAGAAGTCGCTGGAGACGGTGCAGATCGAGTTCAAGGAGGCTGTCCGCTTCCGCGTGTACCGGCCGAACATCTTCAACGTGCCCTGACGCGGGCGTTCCGGCGGGGCGGGTCCGCGGTGCCGGGGCCCGCCCTGTCCGGCGGCGCCACCTTCGAGCACCCGCGGGCGGGCACACTCACGCCCGCGGGAGCGACAGCCGCCTGGACTCAGTGGCAGGTGGCGGTCGGAGAGCCACCGTTCTGGTTCGTCCAGAAGCTCTCGGTGCCGCTGCAGCTGCCGGCGAACGGATCGTCGTACGGGTAGCCGTAGCGCTGCACCTCGAAGTGCAGGTGGTAGCCGGAGGAGTTGCCGGAGCTGCCGGACC
Source organism: Archangium sp. (assembly GCF_057119385.1). Classification (NCBI taxonomy): domain Bacteria; kingdom Pseudomonadati; phylum Myxococcota; class Myxococcia; order Myxococcales; family Archangiaceae; genus Archangium; species Archangium sp. The sequence continues at coordinate 3,096 of NZ_DBNGVP010000127.1, forward strand.
TGCCGACGTAGGTGCCGCAGGAGACGGCCTGGTTGAGGGCCACCGCCACGGTGCCGTTCGTCATGTGGGCGTAGACGCTGAACCAGCTGGAGCCGTGGCTGACCTTGACGTAGTTGCCGAAGCCGCCGCCGCAGGTGCTGCCCACGAAGCCCACGGTGGCGCAGCCGTCGTTGCGCGCGGACACCGTGCCGCTGTCACCCGAGTAGATGTTGCTGCCCGCGGAGGCGAGGATGTCCGTGCCGCGGTGGCCGTTGTACGTGTACGTGCCGCAGCGCCAGTCCTTCAGGCCGCCGGCCGAGTCGTTGTCGTAGTAGGCGCTGAAGCCGGGCCAGTAGGTGAGCGGCCAGCGGAAGCGCGCCGAGGTGCCGTGCATGGCGCTGACGCCGTCGCCGCACGCCACCGTCTGCGGCCCCTCGTTGGCATCCGGGGCGAGCCCGGTGGCCGCGGCGGACACCATCAGGCCGAGGCTGCCGCCCGTGGTGGCCAGCTCCCTCACCTGCCCACCCGTGGCGCTGGCCTCGACGAAGGTGACCTGGCCCGCCGCCTGCCGCGCGAACACCACGTCCCCGTCCGCCTCCCACCGGGGCGAGTGGCCCTGGCCGAGGCTGACCACCCGCCGCAGCTCCCGGGCGCCGTCGAGCTCGAGCACCAGCACCTCGCCCTCCGGCGTGTAGTGGGTGCCGTACAGCAGCTTGCCGCCGTCGGCCGACCAGGACACCTCGGTGTTGGACGAGGGGTTGCGCACGAAGGAAGCATCCACCGTGCCGCGGCCGATGTTCGTCACCTGCGCCAGCTTGCCGCCGTCCACGTCCACCCGCCACATCGAGGTCAGCCCGGTGCGCCCGCCCGAGAGGAACAGCAGGCTCTTGCCGTCCGGCGTCCACATCGGCTCGGCATCGTCGTGGCCCTGGGTGAGCGCCTTGTCCTCGCCGCTCCTCAGGTCCAGCACGTGCAGCTCATACGCCCCGGGCATGCTGCCCGGCTCCCAGGAGGCGGGCAGCCGCGCGTAGGCCAGGCGGGTGCCGTCCGGAGAGAGGGCCGGCGAGGTGGCCCGGCCCACCAGCAGCTCGCTCTTGCCGCCCTTGAGGAGGAACACCTCCATGTCCGTGGTGGAGTAGAGGACCGCCTGGTGCTCCGGGCTCCACATGGCCCTCAGCACCTTCTGGCCATCCACCAGCTTCCGCGCGCCGCTCCCATCCGCTCCCACCGACCAGAGGTTGAAGCCCACCAGCTCATCGGTGCCCTCCTTCACCTGCCGCTCGGCCCCGAAGAGCACCCGGTCCCCCGCCACGCCGAAGCTCACCTGGACGTCCAGCTCCAGATCGATGACGGGCGACTTCCCGCCGTCCCTCATCAGGACGATGTTTCCATCCACCACGTAGGGTTGGCCATCGATCGCTCCGCCTCCGCTCTCACCACAGCCGGCGAGCAGCAGGGACGAGGCCAGACACATCGCCAGGGTCTTTCCCAGCGTGAAACGTCCGTTCGACATGGGGGGACTCCTTCCTTCATTGGGGGGGGAACCGCTCTTCTCTTGTTGGGACACCCATGACTTCAGTAGCCGCGTCCCAACAGCAACGGAGTTTCACAATCTTGCGAGAAAACCGCAAGACCCGGACATACGAAATTAAGAGAATTCGATAAAAAATACGGACCATCTGGTTTTCTTTGGGGGGGCGGTCCGCTCTGTCTCGGGCCTGGCGCCGCGCGTGAAGCCTCTCCACCCTGGCATTCCTGGAAATACGCCCAAGATTATCAATCATTGAAAAAACAGCTATTCTGCAATATCTTGCTCACGCTGTTTCCCCCCCGGGAGGTTCGCTTCCCGCACCGCTTCCCGCACCAAGGAATCTCCGATGAAACGACATCTGGTCCGCGCCCCCCTCTTCGCCCTGCTGGGCGGGCTGCTGCTGGCCGCCTGTGGCGGCGCCCCCGAGACCGCGCCGGACGGGCGCGAGGAGCCCCTGGGCACCCAGGAAGCGGCGCTGTGTTCCGGCACGAGCGTCAGCACCCTCAGCCTGCAGGGAATCAGCAACTACGAGGGCGAGATGGCCGGCAGCGGCAACTGGGCGGTCTCCGGCGGCGCCAACGCGGTGCGCCTGGAGTACTACCTGGATGGTGCCCTCTACAGCGGCGAGGAGCGCACCGGCGCTTCCGGCGGCTGGTACTTCAGCCAGTCGGGGGTCTCCTGCGTCCCGCACACCTTCGTGGTGAAGGCCTGGCCGATGGTGATCGACAGCTCCGGCAACCGCACCACCTGCTACGCCAACGTCAGGTCTCTCACCCAGAGCGTCACCTCATATTGCACCACCATCAACGCGGTCTCCGCGGGCGCGTTCCACACGGCGGTCCTGAAGAGTGACGGCACCGTCTGGAGCGTGGGCTACAACTACTCCGGCCAGCTCGGAAACGGGACCAGCACCCACAGCACCACGCCCGTGTCGGCGGGCCTCGGCAACATCCTCTCGCTCGACACGGGCTACCACCACACGGTGGCCTTGAGGAATGACGGCACCGTCTGGGCCTGGGGCGACAACGGCAGCGGCCAGCTCGGGGATGGGACCACCTTCAAACGCACCTCGCCGGTGCAGGTGGGCATCGGCAATGTCGCCCGGATCACCACGGGTGGCTGGCACACGCTGGCGCGCAAACATGACGGCACCGTCTGGGCCTGGGGCAGCAACTACTACGGCGAGCTGGGGGATGGGACGATGACCAGCCGCACCACGCCCGTGCAGGTGCCGGGCCTCACCAACGTCATCGCCCTCGCCGCCGACTACTCCCACAGCGTGGCGCTCAAGGCGGACGGCACCGTCTGGACGTGGGGAGACAACACCAACGGCCAGCTCGGGGATGGGACCACCCTGCGGCGCCTGACGCCGGTGCAGGTACCGGGCCTCAGCGGCGTCGTCGCCGTGGCCGCCGGCCGCCTGCACACGCTGGCGCGCAAGGACGATGGCACCGTCTGGGCCTGGGGAAACAATGGCAGCGGCCAGCTCGGGGATGGGACGACCACCCAGCGCCTGACTCCCGTGAGGGTGCCGGGCCTCAGCAACGTCGGCTACATCTCCGCCAGCTACTACCACTCCGTGGCGCTCAAGAGTGACGGCACCGTCTGGTCCTGGGGCGGCAACTTCCGCGGCCAGCTCGGGGATGGAACCACCCTGGACCGCTCCTCGCCCGTCCAGGCCGTGGGCCTCGGCGGCGTCATCGCCATCGAGGCGGGCTCCTCCTACACGATGGCGCTGAAGCAGGACCGCAGCGTCTGGGGCTGGGGTGACAACGTCTTCGGCCAGCTCGGAGACGGGATGACCACTCAACGCGAGACGCCGGTGCGGGCGGTGAAATTCAGCCCGTGAGCCGTGATTCAAGTTCAAACCTCCAGGAAGGAAGTCACATGAGACGAGGAGCGAAAGCGGTATTTCTGTCGGCGGCGTTGATGGTGCTGGGGGCGGAGCGGGCCCAGGCGCAGACGGCGTACGAGCACTTCGAGAGCCCGCAGGTGCACCCGGCGCGGCTGACGCCGGACGGGACGAAGCTGCTGGTGGCCAACACGGCCGACTCGCGGCTGTCCGTCTTCAACGTGTCCAACCCGCGCTCACCGGCGCTGATGGCGGAAATCCCGGTGGGGCTGGAGCCGGTGTCCGTCAACGCCCGCACCAATGACGAGGTGTGGGTGGTCAACTACGTCTCCGACAGCATCAGCATCGTCTCGCTGTCCCAGGGGCTGGTGGTGGACACCCTGCGGGTGGGGGACGAGCCGGCGGACGTGGTGTTCGCGGGCTCGCCCCAGCGGGCCTTCGTCACGGTGGCCCGGCGCAACGAGGTGAAGGTGTATGATGCGGCGACGCGCGCGCTGGTGGGCACCATCCCCTTGCAGGGCGAGCACCCGCGGGCGCTGGCGGTGAACGCGGCGGGAGACCGGGTGTACGCGGCGTTCGCGCTGTCGGGCAACCGCACCACCATCATCCCCGAGGAGGTGGCTCCGCCGCCTCCCGCGCCCACCAACCCCCTGCTGCCGGCCCCCCCGCAGGTGGGGCTGATCGTGGACGCCACGAATCCCACCTGGAGCACCACCGTCCGCTACACCCTGCCGGACAACGACGTGGTGGAGATCAACGCCAACACGCAGTCGGTGGTGCGCTACGTGCCGCGGGTGGGCACGGTGAACCTGGGGCTGGCGGTGCAGCCGAGCACGGGCAACCTGTACGTGGCCAACACGGATGCGCGCAACCTGGTGCGCTTCGAGCCCAACCTGCGCGACAACTTCGTGTCCAACCGCATCAGCCGCGTGGTGCTGGGCAGCACGCCCACGGTGACGCCGGTGGAGCTCAACCCGAGCCCCTCGCGGAGCACGGCGCTGGCGCAGCCCACGGACCTCGCCTTCGAGAGCTCGGGCTCGCACCTGTGGGTGGCGTCCTTCGGGACGGATCGGGTGGCGCGGGTGGACGCGGGCACGGGTGGGGTGGTGGCGCGGGTGGCCATTGGCCCCAACACCAGCTCACGCACCAAGCGGGGCCCGCGCGGGCTGGCGCTGCATGCCAGCTCCAACACGCTGTATGTGGTCAACCGCATCTCCAACACGCTCTCGGTGGTGGACACGGCCAACGCCGCCGCGGTGGCGGAGCTGAACGTGGGCGGCGTGGATCCCACCCCGGCCGCCATCCGCGTGGGGCGCGGCTTCCTGTATGACGCCATGCTGTCGGGCCGCGGCACCAGCTCGTGTGCCTCGTGCCACGTGGACGCGGAGCTGGATCTGCTGGCGTGGGACCTGGGCAACCCGGGCGGCAGCATGCAGACGGTGCAGAACAGCGGGCAGAACTTCAGCATGCACCCGATGAAGGGCCCCATGACGACGCAGACGCTCAAGGGGCTGCGCAACACCGAGCCGCTGCACTGGCGCGGGGACAAGGCCACCTTCAACGACTTCAACGGCGCCTTCGACTCGCTGCTGGGCGGCGCGGTGCTGCCCGCGGCGGACATGCAGGCCTTCACCGACTTCATCCTCACCGTGCGGATGTCCCCCAACCCCCACCGCAACCTGGATGACACGCTGCCGGCCAGCTTCGCCGGGGCGGATCCGCGCGCGGGCGAGAGCTTCTTCCTCAACACGCCCTTCCGCGGCACCCTCACCTGCAACCAGTGCCACTCCATCACCAACGGGGGCACCAACCAGGTCATCTTCCCGGGCACGGTGCTGGGCACCACGCAGCCCTTCAAGACGGCGCAGCTGCGCAACATGTACCACAAGAACAGCTTCCGCAAGACGGTGGGCGGCCAGAGCGTGGGCGGCTACGGCTTCTCGCACGACGGCGCGGATGCCACCCTCGACGAGTTCCTCTCCCACCCGGTGTTCGGCACGCTCACCACCAACCCCACGGCCCGGGCCAACCTCAACGCCTTCCTGCTCAACTTCCCCACGGGCATGGCCCCGGCGGTGGGCTACTCGCGCACGGTGAGCGCGGCCAACGCCACCAGCGCGGCGGTGACCACGGACGTGGCGCTGCTCGAGTCGCAGGCCCAGGCGGGGAAGATCGATCTGATCGTCAAGGGCAAGCTCAACGGGGTGGCGCGCGGCCTGTTCTACAACAGGCTCAGCCGGGTGTATGAGCAGGACGCGGCGGGCGCGCCCACGCTGAGCTGGACGCAACTGCAGTCCTTGGCGGCCTCGGGCCAATCGCAGTTCACGCTCATGGGCGTGCCGCCGGGTACGGGCAAGCGCATGGGCATCGACCGCGACGCGGACGGGGTGCTGGACGCGGACGAGTAGCGATACGCGGGATGACGTGGCGGACCCAACGGGCCCGGGCCGCCACGTCAGCGCCGCGTCAGTGCCGCGTCAGCGCCGCGTCAGCGCCGCGTCAGACAGTCCGCGGCCGCGCGCGATCGCCCTGGCGGTCCCTTATAGTCCCCGGCCCCATGGCTCTGATCGAACACCTCGCGAGTCACCGCCGGCATCTGCTCGAGCCGCGCTGCCTCGTTGGCCGCTCGCGCACGAGCAGCTTGCGGCTCACCGACAGCCGCGTGTCCGGCGAGCACGCCAGCCTCTACTGGGACGGTGACTCCTGGCTCGTGCGCGACCTGGGCAGCCGCAACGGCACCTTCCTCGAGAACCAGCACCTCCAGCCCGGCCTGCCCCTGCCGCTCAAGCCCGCGGCGCTGTTGGCCTTTGGCAACCAGGAGGACCCCTGGCGCCTGGTGGAGGACACGCCCCCCGTGGCGTCCGCCTCCCAGCCAGACACGAACGTGCGCCAGCTCGCGGAGGACGGCCTGTTGCTCCTGCCCGGCGCGGAGCAGCCCGAGCTGCGCGTGTATGTCGGCGCCGAGCACGGCTGGGTGGCCGAGTCCGCCCGGGGCCTCACCCCCGTGGAGGACGGGCAGCTCGTGGAAGCCGGTGGCCTGCGCTGGCGCCTGCACCTGCCCCTCGTCCTCGAGCGCACCGCGGATCTCCACCCGCCCCCGCTCCTGCTCCGCCACGCCTTCGTCCGCTTCACCGTCAGCCGCGATGAGGAGCACGTGGAGCTCACCCTCTCCTGCAATGGCGCCGACCACTCCCTGTCCGCACGCGCCCACAACTACGCCCTCCTCCTGCTCGCCCGGCTCCGCGTGGACGAGGCCAGCCGCCTGCCCCCGCAGGAGGCCGGGTGGATCTACCCGAGGGCCCTCCAGGCCATGCTCGCCGTGGATCGCCTCCTGCTCAACACCCAGCTGTCCCGCGCCCGCCGGCTCATCGCCTCGCTCGGCTTCCAGGATGCCGCCCGGCTCATCGAGCGCCGCTGCAGCACCGGCCAGCTCCGCTTCGGCCTGCCTCCGGAACGGCTCTCCTTCCGCTCGGCGGGCGGCACCTGACCCCTCCCTCGTCAGGAGAGCTCCATGTCCGGCCCGGATGAAGACAACAGGGAGGAGGAGGGACTCCTGGGGGAGGCGACGGGCGGGCTGGAGACAGGCCCCACGGAGCAGGGAGCCGGTGGAGGGGCCACGGGGCGTGGGGAGCTGGAGCCAAGACACCGGCTGGGGCGCTACGAGCTGCGGGGGCTGGTGGGGGCGGGCGGAATGGGGCTGGTATACGCGGCGTGGGATCCGCACCTGGGACGCAAGGTGGCGCTGAAGGTGCTGCGCCCCGGCCTCGGCGAGCAGCGGCGCCTGCTGCGCGAGGCGCGGGCCCTCGCCCGCCTGTCCCATCCGCGCATCATCACCGTGTACGACGCGGGCGTGGTGGGCGAGGAGTTCTTCATCGCCATGGAGTTGGTGGAGGGGGAGACGCTGGCGGCATGGCTGAAGCGGGGGCGGCGCTCCTGGCACGAGGTGGTGGAGGTGTACGCGCGGGCCGGAGAGGGCCTGGCCGCGGCGCACGCGGTGGGGGTGGTGCACTGCGACTTCAAGCCGGACAACGTGCTGCTCGGCGGGGACGGGCGGGTGCGGGTGCTGGACTTCGGCATCGCCCTGCTGGGGGAGGAGCCGGGGGTGGGCAGCGCGCCCCCGGGCCCGGCTCCGGGCACGTGGGCCTACATGGCGCCCGAGCAGCACGAGCCCGGGCGGGAGGTGGACGCCCGGAGCGATCAGTACAGCTTCTGCGTGGCGCTGTACGAGGGGCTCTACGGCCAGCGCCCCTTCGAGCGCACGGGCGAGGTGGAGCGGCTGGCCATGCTCAAGCGGGCGGAGGCGTGGTTGCCGCCGCCACTGGAGACGGAGGTGCCCGCGCAGGTGCACCGGGTGGTGGTGCGCGGGCTGCGCGCGGCGCCCGGGGAGCGCTGGCCCTCCATGCAGGCCCTGCTGGCCGAGCTGCGGCGGCACACGCGCCGCCCCCGGCGCCGCTGGCTGCTCGCGGGCGCGCTGGTGGCCACGCACCTGGGAGGCTTCGCCGCCGCCTGGAGCCTGCGCGAGCACACCTCCCCGGCCCCCTGCGAGGACGGGGCGCACCGGCTCGCCGGCATCTGGGACGAGCCCTCCAGGGACCGCACCCGCTCGGCCATCCTCACCCACGGCGGCCCCCACGCCCAGGCCACCTGGGCCCGCGTGGAGCAGGTGCTCGAGGGCTATACCACGCGCTGGGTGGCCTCCTACGCGGAGGCCTGCGCCGCCACCCACGTGCGCCAGGTGCAGTCCTCCCGGTTGTTGGATCACCGCATGGCGTGCCTGGAGGGGCGGCTGCGGAGCGTGGCCGCGTTGGTGGAGCTGCTCCAGCAGGGCGACAGGGCCCTGGTGCGCGCGGCCCCCGAGGCCCTGCGGGAGCTGCCGGAGCTGGAGACGTGCGCCGACGTGGAGGCGCTCCTCGACGCGCAGCCGCTGCCGGACGCGCCCGGGCCGCGCCGCCAGGTGAGTGCGCTGCGGCACGAGCTGGCCCGGGCCCAGGTGCTGCTCGACGCCGGGCGCTACGGCCAGGCCCTGCGGCAGGCCAGCGCCCAGGCCGGGCACGTGCTCGCCCTGGGCTACCTGCCCCTGCGGGCCGAGCTCGAGCTGCTGCGCGGCCGGGCCTGCCTCTCGCTGCTGCGGCTCGAGCCGGCCCGCCAGCACCTGGGCCAGGCCGTGTGGGCCGCCGAGGCCAGCCACCATGACGGCGTGGCGGCCTACGCGCTGAGCCTGATGTATCAGGTGGACACCGAGCGCGAGGAGCTGCGCGAGCGCGCGGAGGCGGCCATCCTCCGCTCGGGGCGCGAGGAGCTGCGCGCCCTGCTGGCCACGGCGGAGGGCGGCAGGGCCTTCGACCGCGGTGAGCATGCCCAGGCGCTGACCCACTTCCAGCGGGCGCTCGCGCTGTACGAGCGGCACAGGGGGCGCGAGCGCCTGTCCGGCACCACGCTGCTCAACAACCTGGCCGCCACGCACAAGATGATGGGCCAGTACGCGCTGGCGCGGCAGGTGCTCTCGCGTGCACTGGACCTGGGCGAGCGGCAGCTCGGGGCCGAGCACCCGAAGGTCTTGTTGCTGCGCCTCAACGAGGCCCATGTGCTGGTGGAGCTGGGGCAGTACGCCCGGGCGCTGGCGCAGGCGGAGGCCAGCCTGGTGCCGTTGCGCGCGGAGCTGGGAGCCCGTCACACCCATGTCCGCCTCGGGGAGCTCGTCCGGGCCCACGCGCTGTTCTGGCTCGGACGCCACGAGGAGGCCCAGGCGTCGCTGACGGAGCTGCTGGCCCTGGAGGAGGGGCCGCGCGAGCGCGCCGCTCCGCCCTACCTGGAGGGGGTGAACCTGCTGGGCAGGCTGCGGGTGGCCCAGGGCCAGCCCCGGCGCGCGCGCGAGCTGCTGCACCAGACGCTCGAGGAGCTGCGCCGCCAGGGGCTCCCACCGGCCGCGCCACTCGAGGCCAACCTCCTCACCACCCAGGGCCTCGCCTGGCTCCACCTGGGCCGCCCCGAGCGCGCGCGGCGTGTGCTCGACCAGGCCCTCCAGCTCCAGCAGCGCGCCCTGCCCGCCTCCCACCCGGACCTGGCCACCACCCTCCACCTCCTGGGCCAGCTCCACGCGCGCCAGGGCCGCTGCGCCGCCGCGCTCCCCGTCTGGGAGCGGGCCCGCCTCATCCGCCACCACGCCCTCGGCCCCCGCCACCCCTTGCTCCTCTCCCTCCTCTCGGACATGGCGCGCTGCGGCGGGCGCTCCCCCTCCGCTCCTCCCTAGCTTCCCGTCCCCCGCTGTCATCGGCTGTCATCGCCGCACTCCGGACTTCTCTGTTAGCCCACCGGAAATCGCGCGAAAGCGTGAGTCCAAGGGAGACGAGAAGACGCATGAAAACGAACTGGAGCAGGTGGTCCGCCATGGCCTCGCTCGCAATGGGCCTGACGCTGTGGGGCTGCGACCCCGCGGACATGGAGCAGGGGGCTGGGGAAGGGGCCGTGGAAGAGGCGGGCGAGGTGGGGCGGGTCCAGGCGGCCCTCACCGCCCAGGAGTTGGATGAGTATGCCCAGCGCGGCCTGGACTTCATCGTGCCAGACACGGTGGCGTGGACGCAGAGCAACGGCTGCGGCGCCTGCCACCGCGTGGGAGCGCCCCTCTATGCCGGCTCGCTGGGTGCCTACACGGGCTACTCGGTGAACACCAGCACGGTCAACGGCACGGGCTACCTGGCCAACTTCCTGGCCAATGAGCAGCTGCCGGCCGGCTACTGGACGCACGGCGCGGGCTCCCACACCTTCATCAAGTCCGCCTACAACGCGTTTGGCCTCGCGGGCTACACGCAGTTCGACAGCACCGTGCACCAGACGAAGGTGGAGAAGGTCATCGACTGGGCCATTGGCGCCACCGCCGGCACCCGGTTCAACAACCCGATGGACGGCAAGCCGCTCCAGGGTGTCAGCAGCGTGTACGTGCCGCAGGATCACGGCTCGGACCCCGTCACCTATGGCTGGCAGATGCCCACCGCCTACTTCGCGCTGGCGACCCGGGCGCTGCTGGACTCGGCCCCCGGCCTGCCCCCGCTGCAGCGGGACAACTACAAGACCTTCCTGCGCGGCCTGGCGGACTCGGTGGTGGGCCAGTACGTGCGCTCCAACGGCGGCTGGCGGTCGGCGGAGGTGGCGTTCGCCGCCATTGGCGCCATCCAGGACGGCCGCACCCCCAACACCGACGTCAGCGTGGCCTCCATGCGGGATGACCTGCTCAACCGCTACAGCGGCGGCGGCTGGGGTGACACCACCAACGGCAGCCCCAACATCTACTCCACCGGCGTGGCGCTCTACTCGCTGTGCCTGATGGACGTGCGCTCGGACCAGAACGCCACGGTGTTCAACGCCCTCAACTGGCTGGCCAGCCAGCAGTGCACCAGCGCCAACAACTCCTGTGCCACGGGCAACGCCAGCCTCAACGGGAGCTGGAAGATGACGCGTCCCAACGGCACCACGCTCGGCGGCGACGTGCCCAGCACCTTCGCCACGCTGGCCATGGCCTGCTACGGCTCGCTCAACATGCGGGTGACGTTGGATCCGCCCTCGGTGACGCTGGCCCCGCTGATCTCCTCGCCGCAGACCACCAGCTTCAACGTCACGGTGACGAACACCGGCTACACCCTCAACACCTATACGCTGGTGCCCAGCGGCAGCTGGCCGGGCATGGTCATCAGCCACAACAACCCCTCGCTCACCCTCGCCCCGGGCAGCTCCGCCACGGACGTCGTCACCGTCACCCTGCCCGCCAACCTTCCCGAGAGCCTCATCATCCCCGTGTCCGTCAAGGTGTCCTACCTGACCAAGAGCGGCATGGTGGACAAGGCGGTGACCTTCAACGTCTTCATCCCGCCGCAGCCGGATGCCAATGGGTTGAGCACCACCACCAGCATCCTCTCGCCGGTCAACGGCTCCGTCTTCGCGCCCGGCACCTCCGTCAACCTGGCGGCCAAGGTGAAGCTGGACTCCACGGGCAACTTCCTCAACGTGGGCTCGGTGACCTTCTACTCGGGAGGCGCCGTCATCGCCACGGTGCAGGCGGATGCCAACGGCACGTTCGCCTACAACTGGCCGGTGCCCGCCAGCGCGCCGCTCGGCCCGCAGACCTTCACCGCCACCTACAACGGCTACGCGAAGAAGGATCCCAACACCAACCAGTTCCTCATCAACTACAAGGGCTCCAAGGCGGACGGCACCTTCTCCATCGGCTACTCGCAGGGCGCCTCGTGCTCCACCAGCGCGCAGTGTCTGAGCGGCTTCTGCGTGGACGGGGTGTGCTGCGACAGCGCGTGCGGTGGCGGTGACGCCGCGGACTGCCAGGCCTGCAGCCGGCTCGCGGGCGCGACGGCGGACGGCACCTGCGGCGCCGCAGTGGCCGGCACGGTGTGCCGCAGCGCCAAGGGCGTCTGCGACTTCGAGGAGGTGTGCAACGGCTCCAGCACCACCTGCGGCACGGACGTGGTCCGCCCCTCCGGCACCTCGTGCGGCCTGAACTCCGCGGCCTGCAACACCGTGGGCGATTGCACGGTGCCTCCCAAGGGGCTCAACGGCCGCTACTACAACAACACCACCTTCACCGAGCCCTTCGCGCTCAACCGCATCGATCCCTCCGGCGTCCTCACCACGCCCTTCAGCTTCAACTGGGGCACCGGCTCGCCTGGCGTCTCCGTCAACGCGGACAACTTCTCCGTGCGGTGGACGGGCGACGTCTCCACCCCGAGCGGCATCAACTACACCGGCCGCTACGAGTTCACCCTCGCGAGCGATGACGGGGTGCGCCTGTACGTCAATGGCAAGCGCATCATCGACAACTGGAACGTGCCCGTCAGCATGATTTCCAAGGGCTCCATCTACCTGGAGCAGGGCAAGCGCTACAGCATCATGCTCGAGTACTTCGAGGGGACCGGCAGCGCCCAGGTGCAGCTGCAGTGGACGCGGCCCGACGGGTGGACGGAGACGCTCACCCGCGGAATGCTCACCCCGGCCATCAACAGCCCGGTGGCGGTGCGCATCAAGAGCCCGATGGATCGCACCTCGTACCTGGCCCCCGCCAGCGTCCTGGTGGACGTGGAGGCGCTGGGCCTGTACGCCTCCCTCGACGGCATCCAGCTGTTCCAGGACGGCGTGAGCCTGGGCACCAAGACGGCGCCTCCCTACCGCTGGCCGGTGAGCCTCGCCTCCGCCGGGGTGTACACCTTCAGCGCCCGGACCACGGCCACCGTCACCACCACGGCCGGCACGGTGGCGCTCACGCAGACGTCCAAGCCGGTGGCCGTCCGCGTCCTGCCCTCGCCCGCCGGCACCGGCGTGGGCCAGGGCCTGCTGGCGGACTACTTCAACGGCACCAACTTCAACACCTTCGAGTTCACCCGCTCCGAGTACACGCTCTTCCTGGACGGGGCCATCAACAACCCGCTCCCGCAGGACATCCTCGACCCGAACGCCTTCAGCGTCCGGTGGACGGGCACCGTCATCCCCGCCTACGCGCAGGCCTACACCTTCTCCGTGCAGGCCAACCACCCGGCCCGGGTGTGGGTGAAGAACACGCTCGTCATCGACACCCAGGCCAACCCGGGGCAGACGGCCTCCGCGCCGGTGGGCCTGAGCGCCGGTGAGCGGGTGCCCGTCAAGGTCGAGTACGTGAAGAACTCGAGCACGGCGACGCTGATGAAGCTCTTCTGGGAGAGCCAGAGCGAGCCCAAGAGCCTGGTCCCCGGCACGCGCGCCTACCCGGCCACCGTGTCCTCCCAGTAGCACCCCCCCTCTCTCCGGGGCGGAGGCCCGCAGTGCTCCGCCCCGGAGTTTCCTTCTCCCCCCTTCTGGCAACCTCGAGCAGACAGGAAGACATCCATGCACAAGAGCCTCAAGAACCGTCTCATGGCAGGCACGCTGGCGGTGGCCGGCCTCCAGGGCCTGGGTTGTGGCGGCGCCCTGGGCGACCCCCCCCGCACCTCCCCGGAGCTCAGCCAGGTGCAGCAGGCCCTGGCTCCCACCGGCGTGACCGCCGCCCCCAATGACACCTACAGCCAGCAGCTCAAGGACGACATCGCCGCCGCGCTCAAGGAGAGTCAGTCCGTGCCGCTGAAGCACCCCGAGCTGCTGCCTCCCAACCTGGTGCCGGATCTCCAGGTGGCCCAGGATTTGTGCAAGGTGTGGGTGTCCTTCTACTCCGAGGGCGCCGGCTACAAGAACACCCTGGGCTACTTCACCTACCCGAACGGGCAGCCTCCCCTCAGCGTCCCGCTGAGCACCCGCCAGTCCAACGTCATCTTCGCGAACGCCTCGGCCCAGGGCAGCGGCGGCACGCTCGTGCAGGGCAACCGCTACCTGCTCGGCTCCGGCACCAACACCACCTTCTCCGCGGGCAGCCGCATCGGCTTCTACCTGGTGGCCGATGGCTGGAATGGCACCGCCGTGGACTTCTCCAGGCCCACCTACTACACGGTGGATGCGCTCAACCCCGAGTCCACCGCGGCCAAGCGGCGCCACGCCCTCATCGTCCGCCACGCGGACTCCCAGCGTCTCGTCATGGGCTACGAGGACCTCAACCGCGGCGGCAGCTCGGATGACGACTTCAACGACGTGGTCTTCGTCATCAACTGGGAGCCCGCGGGCTGTCTCATCATCCAGAACCCGGACATCGACCCGGATGCGAGCTGCCAGGCGGTGAAGACGCGCAACCCCGCGGCCAGCAGCGGCTACTACTTCCTGGACCCGTGCGGCACCCAGGGCGCGCAGAAGAACACCTTCTACTGCGACATGGACAAGACGGGCGCCAACGGCATCAAGGGCGGCTGGACGGTGCCGGGCTGGCAGCACGCCTCGGCCACCACCAACCTGGGCGTGAGCAACTGGGGCACCCCCTCGGACACCGGGAGCTGGTCGCGCAGACTCCAGTGCCTGCCCTTCAACGAGACCATGGTCTTCAACAAGACCTCGGGGGAGTACTTCACCGAGACGCTGAATGGCTCGCAGTTCCAGGTGACGAGCACCCCCTACGCGCTGGGCGAGCCGGGCCGCTCCTTCAACCAGGGCTCCTACGGCCCCTCGAACTCCAACATCACCCAGGCCTGCGTGGGCTACAACTATGACGGCTCCCTGTTCGCCGAGTGGGCCTGTGTGACGGATTGGACCGTGGGCGGCACCGCCCGCGGCCACATCGCCGACTACGCCATTGAATACAACTGCAATCCCTCTCCGGCGTACGAGGACCCCAACTACGACTGGAACCGCCCCTGGGCCTGGGCCAACAACACCACCTGCACGCACGTGGGTGAGGACTACCTGTGGGGCATCGGCGTGCGCTGAGCCGCGCACCGCCCGAGCGTCTCCAGCGCCCGGTGAGCCCCGCGCTCGCCGGGCGCTCGTTTCTTCAGCGTGCTCACGCCGGGCGGGGGCCGCGAGGCCCTGCCCCGCGCCCCCCCTGGAAGCCCTGGCCGGACGCGGCGGCTCTCAGTTCTTGACGAACCGCACCGCGTCGAAGCCGATCATCCGGTAGGAGCTGGCCGCCTCCCCCGTGTTGTCTCCCAGCTCCACGTACTCCGTGCCGTTGGCCGCGAAGGTATAGGTCCCCAGGGTCACCCACTGGTCGTAATAGTTGTTCTGGTTGACCGTGGCGTAGTCGTTGATGCCGTTGTGGTAGATGCGGTACCTGGCCTGCTGCGTCGTCCCGTAGTTGCTGGGGATGTACACGGACACCGTGTAGCTGCCCGAGCCGCTCAGCGCCGGCGTCCAGCGCGCGGAGTTGCTCAGCGTCGTCCCATTCACATACGTCCACCACATGTGGCCGTTGTAGCCGATGGCCGCCTCCTTCCAGTAGGACGACGGGCCCTGCAGGGTGAAGCCGCTGCTCCTGTCATCGACGATGACGGTGGTGGGGGTGGTGCCGCCGTACCAGTAGCTCGACCCGAAGGTGTTCAACAGGTAGCTGGTGGAGTCCTTGTACTTCTGCTTGATCGTCTCATGGCTGCAGGAGGTCGAGCCCGGGGCGCAGCCGTTGTAGCACCACGCCATCGCCGCCATGAACGTCTCGTAGTTGGCCGTGCCGGGGGTCGCCGAGTTGATCCACGCGATGACCTCGGCGTCGCTGTTGAAGTTGGGCGTGTTGGGGCAGTAGCGGACCTTGTAGATGATGAAGTTGCTGCCCTTGTCGATGTTGCCGGCGACATTGAGGATGCCGTTGCCGTGCTGGGCCAGCGTCTGGGAGTAGGTGCCGGAGTCGAGCTGATACATGCCCAGGCCGCCCTGCTGCAGGGAGCACGCCCCGTCGCCCGAGCCCGCGATGACCGGCCCCCCACAGTCGGACGAGTACGGGCCCTGACAGGCCCACGTCGCCTCGGACCAGCAATGCGCCAGCCCCGTCTCCTGGTACGACACCCCCGCGTACACGAGCGGGTTGGTGATGCCCTTGGGCGCCGTGTTCGCCTTGATGGCGTCAGCGCGGGCGCGCTGCTGCGTCACCGTCAGCTCGGCCTCAACCTGCCCCAGCTCCCTCGGGCCGTCCTTCAGGCCGAAGTCCTTCTCCTCCTCGAGGGGGCCGCAGGCCGCCAGCGCCATGGCCGACAACAGCGTCATGAGGTGTTTGTGTTTCGTTTGCATGCACGTGGCTCCTGGAATTGCACGGCGGCGATCATCGCCGGAGGGCAGGAGCCATCATACCTCGAATTCTCGATTTACGAGATAAGAAGACTAAGGCGCCACCAGGGCTACCAGCCGAAGCCGGGGTCGTAATAGAAATACGTACCGGCCTGGCAGGTGAAGCCGTAGCTGCCGACGGAGTAGGACTCCGCTCCGGCGCTGTCGCGCACCTTGAAGGAGATGTTCAGCGTCTCGGAGGGAATATAGACGTAGGTGGGAGGGCAGTAATACGAGCGGCTCCAATCCCCGCTGCTCCAGGTGCTCAGGTAGTAATCGCTCTGGGTGGACGAGGCCTCGAGCTGCCAGAACGGGGTGTAGGGGCTGCCGGTGCCCCCACTGCCGCTCCCCTCGCAGACGACGTAGTCACCCGAGCGCGAGCAGGAGAGCGAGGCGCCGGGGCAGGACTGGGTGAAGCTCCTGGAGGCCGACCTGGGGCCGGACGTCTGGCATTGGATGCGGTTGCCGGCGCTGTCGATCACCATGGGATAGGCCCTCACCTCGAAGGTGTGCGAGCCACAGCTCAACGCGGTGTGGTCGTAGCTGAAGTTCCAATCCCCCGAGCCGGTGCAGGAGCTCAGGCCTCCCGAGGCGTTGCAGCGCTCTTCCGAGCTCATCTTCACGCCGTCGATGTAGTAGTCCAGATGGATGGCGTTGGCGGGGTAGGACACCGCCCAGCTTCCACTGCCGGCCACCTCGTTGCCGTAGGAGCTGACGCCCAGGATGGTGAGGGTGGACACGCTCGTGCCGGCGCACTGCGCCAACTCCCGGGTGCCCACGGGCTCCTCGGAGGCCACCTGCTCGCTCCCGGGAGCGCCGCCACAGGCGGCCAGCATCACTCCAGACAGCAGGGCACGAAGGGGAGAACGAATCAGCGCAGGTCTCATGGTTGTATTCCTCGGGTATGGGATGTGGGCCCGCGGCAGATGATACAAAATCGAGCCATGGCCGCGAAGGTGGCAATACCGAATTCTCAAGGAATACCAGCTTTCATCCGTTCCCGCGGCCCCTCGCTCGTGGGGAAACCCCGCTTCACAGGAGTTCCCCCCATGAAGATCCGCCACCTGCGCAATGCCACCACCCTGCTGACACTGGGAGAGCACCGTTGCCACCCGGCACGCACTCGTGGCTGGAGGAGGTGACGGGCGTGCTCGTCACCCACGAGCACCCGGATCACCTGGACACGGCGGGCATCCGGTGGATTCAGGAGCGCGGGCTGCCCGTGTGGGCGAGCCGCGTGGACGCGCCGAACCTCAGGAGGAAGGGACTCACCGTGCACGAGCTCGACGACGGCGCGCTGGGGATGGCGGTGGAGCGCATCCCAGCCCGGCACGGCCGCGGGTTGCTCTCCTGGCTGATGGGGCCCGTCTCGGGCTACGACCTGGCGCACCCGGACGAGCCGAGCGTGTACCTCACCTCGGACGCGGTGCTCACGGAGGAGCGCCTGGAGGCCGTGGAGCGCCTGCGGCCCGACGTCATCATCGCCCCGGCGGGCGCGGCGAACATGGGGCTGGGCGGCGACATCCTCTTCTCCGTCGACGAGCTCGTGACGCTCGTCAGGCGGGCGCCCGGTGAGGGGCCGGCCGGGGAGGCGGTGAGGATTGCCAGGACGGAGTGCTTGCTGTGAAGCTGACACGCATGGACGAGCCACGCACGCCCCCCGGCAATGGCCAGGCCACGCAAGAGGAGTCCACCCGGACCGACGTCCGGCCGCGGCGGGTGGGCTCCCCCCCGGAGGCCCCGACACAACCCCTGCCGGGCCCCTCCCCGGCGCGGGGCGGCGCGGTGCTGGCGCCCGGGCAGGTGGTGGCGGAGCGGTACACGGTGCTGGCGCTGCTGGGACAGGGGGGAATGGGCGTCGTGCTGTCCGCCTATGACGCGCGGCTGGACCGGCGCGTCGCCCTCAAGGTGAGGCACCAGGACCCGAGCGGCTCCGGCGGCGGCCACGCGCACAGGACGCGCATGCTGAGGGAGGCGCAGGCCATGGCGCGCCTCGCGCATCCCAACGTGGTGGCCGTGTACGACGCGGGCACGCTGGAGGACGGCAGTCTCTACATCGCCATGGAGCAGGTGGAGGGCCAGACGCTGCGGGCGTGGTGCAAGCAGCAGCCGCGCTCCTGGCGCGAGGTGGTGGCGATGTACGTGGCCGCGGGCCGGGGCCTGGTGGCGGCGCACGAGGCGGGGCTGGTGCACCGGGACTTCAAGCCGGACAACGTGCTGGTGGGCAGCGATGGGCGGGCGCGGGTGACGGACTTCGGGGTGGCCCGGGTGGACGGCCCGCACGCCCCGCCGCCCGCGGAGGCGCACGAGACGGACGAGACGCCCTCCCCGGGGGTGTGGGAGACGCCCCTGACGCTGCCGGGCAGGATGGTGGGGACGCCCAAGTACCTGGCCCCGGAAATCCTCGACGGGCAGGCCGCCGATGCGCGCAGCGACATGTTCGCCTTCTGCGTGGCGCTCCACGAGGCGCTCCATGGCCAGCCCGCCTTCGCGGGGAAGACCCCGGCCGAGCGCATGCGGGCGCAGCGCGAGGGGAGGCTCAACCCGCTGCCCGCGCAGACGCAGGTGCCGGCCTGGGTGGGGCGGGTGGTGCGGCAGGGGCTGGAGGCGCAGCCGCGGCGGCGCCCGGACTCCATGCGGGCGCTGCTGCGGGCGCTGGAGGATGACCCGGAGCAGCGCAGCCGGGCCCGGCTGCGGGCCGCCGGGGTGGGGGCGCTGGTGCTGGCCCTGAGCGGACTGGCCGCGGTGGGCTGGTTGAGACAGCGGGAGCAGGGGCCCCGGTGCGAGCAGATGCCGCGGCGGCTGGCGGGAGTCTGGGACGAGACGGTGGAGGCCCGGGTGCGGCGGGCCTTCCTGGGGACGGGGCTGGCCTACGCGGAGGACACCTTCCAGCGCACCGCCGCCGCCCTGGATGCCTATGCCTCCGAGTGGGGGCGGCGCGGGCAGGCGGTGTGCGAGGCGCTGCGGGGGGGCAACGCCTCCAGCCTGCGGCTGCAGGAGGAGGCCTGCCTGGAGCGGCGGCGCGGCCGCCTCGAGGCCCTCACGGCGCTCTTCGCGCGAGGTCCGGACCCGGAGCTGCTGCCCAGGGCGGTGCAGGCGGTGCAGGCGCTGGAGTCGCTGGAGTCCTGCGCGGACGCGGAGGCGCAGGGGGCGGCGCCCCCGCAGGACGCGGCGCTGCGGGCCCGGGTGGCGGCCCTGCGGATGGAGCTGGAGGCGCTGGCGGCGCTGTACGCGGCGGGCCGCTACCGCGAGGGCGTGCGCCAGGGCGAGGCGCTGCTCGCGTCGCTGGAGGCGGTGCCCTGGCCTCCACTGAAGGCGGAGGCCCTCTACCACCTGGCGCGGTTGCAGGAGGCGGCCGGGGACTACGCCGGGGCCGAGGCGCGGGTGCGTGAGGCGCTGCCGCTGCTGGCCGGGGCGCGCGACGAGCGGATGGTGCTGCGGGCGTGGACGCTGCTGTGCTCGCTGGTGGGGGAGCGGCAGGCGCGCTACGAGGAGGCGCTGCAGCTGGAGCTGACGCTGCTCGTCTCCGCCCGGCGCGCCGCCGACGAGGCCACCCTGGCCTCCGCCCTCGGCAGCGTGGGGCTCACCCTCTACCGCATGGGCCGCTACGAGCAGGCCCGGGAGCGCCTCGAGCGCGCCCTGGCGCTGCGGCAGAAGGCGCTGGGGCCCGAGCACCCGGACGTGGCCGCCTCGCTCGGCAACCTGGGCGGCCTCTTCTACGACATGGGCCGCTACGAGGAGTCCAAGGCCTGGAACGAGCGCGCCCTGGCGCTGCGGCAGAAGGTGCTCGGCCCCGAGCACCCGGACGTGGCCACCACCTTCAGCAACCTGGGCAACGTCGCCCTGAAGATGGACCACCCGGAGGAGGCCAGGGCCTGGCACGAGCGTGCCCTGGTGCTGCGGCAGAAGGTGCTCGGCCCCGAGCACCCGGAGGTGGCCTCCTCGCTCAACAACCTGGCCAGCCTCTTCTACGAGACGGGCCGCTACGCGGAGTCGGTGGGCCCGTACGAGCGCGCCCTGTCCATCTGGGAGAAGGTGCTGGGCCCCGAGCACCCGGACGTGGCCCTGGCCCTGGGCAACCTGGCGCTGGCGCTCGACGAGGTGGGCCGCAAGCAGGAGGCCGTGGCCCTGCTGCGGCGCGCCCTGGCGGTGAAGCAGAAGGCGCTGGGGCCCGAGCACCCCTCCACGGCCCGGACCCTCGGCAACCTGGGCAACGTGCTGCACCTGATGGGGCGCGCCGGGGAGGCGGTGGAACTGCTGCGGCGCGCCCTGGCGGTGAAGCAGAAGGCGCTGGGGCCCGAGCACCCCTCCACGGCCCTCTCGATGTGTGCGCTGGGGGACGCGCTGAGGGAGCTGGGCCGCCACGACGAGGCCCGCGCCCACTACCAGCGCGCCCTGGATGTGTACGAGAAGCAGCTGGGCCCCCAGCACTCACAGCTCGCCCTGCCCTTGCTGGGGCTGGGGGAGCTCGCCCGGTCGAGCGGGCGGCTCGCGCAGGCCCTGCCGTTGCTGGAGCGTGCCCTGGCGCTGGGCCAGGACGACGACAAGGCCGAGGCCAGCCAGGCCCTGGCGCGTGCGCTGTGGGCGGTGGGCCGGGAGCGCGCACGCGCGGTGGAGCTGGCCACCCAGGCCCTGCGCTACTACCAGCAGGTGCAGCAGACGCACGAAGTGGCCGAGCTCTCACGTTGGCTGGCGCAGCACCCCCCGCCCCGAGCCTCGTCCCACCAGAAGTGACCGCGTCATCCACCCCGCGGACCGTGCGCAGGGAGTGCGCGTCCGCCCGCCTCCCCGGGCGAGGCAGCGCGCAGGCTTGTCCTCCCCATCTTGGGGTTCCATTTTCTCAGTGGACGGCCGTGGCACCGCTGGCAGCCACGAAGGACATGCGAGGTGCTGAAATGGAACGAGAGGAGATGGTGCGCTGGCTCGGCGGAGCGCTCGCCCTGGCGGGGCTGGGCACCAGGGCGCGGAGCCTCCCTCGCCTGCTCTCGCGCTCTCGGAGCCAGCGGGCGGAGCGGGAGGGCATCGTCACGCCGCCGGGCCGTGCCCACCGGACCGCGCGCCGCCTGCTCACGGGGCTCTGCTTCTTCACCGGCGCCACCGCCTCCTGGGGCGGCATCGAGCTGTTCGGCTGGCCCGAAGGCGGCGCGCCGGGGTTCACGGTACCGCTGTCGGTGCTCGAACACGCCCCGTTCCGTGACTTCTTCGTGCCGGGGCTCTTGCTCTTCTCGGGAGTGGGCATCCCCAACCTCGCGGCGGGCGCACTGGCCCTTCGGCGCCACAGGTGGGGCGAAGTCTTCGCGTTGGGGGCGGGGAGCGCGCTCACGGTGTGGATCGTGACGGAGATGGCGATGCTGCGCTCCTTCCACTGGCTGCACGGGCTCTACCTGGCGGTAGGCCTTGGCACCCAGGCCACGGCCCTGTGGCTCTGGCGCCATGAGGCTCGAATGACCAGACCCCCAGGCGTCACAGGGGGACTGTCGTCGGTCCTCATCGGCAGCGGAGAGGGCCTCCTCGACACTTCATGCCGTGAAACGATGAGGTTCCATCGTTTCACGGCTCAAGAGGAGCCGGCCTCAGGCCCCGCGGCGGGTGGGGGCCAGTCCCAGCCTCAGGTAGTGGAAGAAGTGCCCCCACTGGACCTCCCCCCGGTGGTACCAGGCCGTGAGCAGGCCCACCCCCGCCAGCAGACCCAGCCCCACGCCGGTGGCGGTGGTCGCGTCGTGCAGGGCGAAGCGCAGGTAGAACCAGAGACAGGTGAGGTGGCAGAGGTTGTCGAAGGTGATGATGGCGTTGATGCGGGGGGTCTTGTGGGGCGGGGTGTAGAACCGGCTGCTGCGAAGAGCGCCGTGCTGGTAGGCCCTGGCCAGGAACAGGCCGTGGGTGAGGGAATTGAGCAGGACGAAGACGGGAGCACCCACGGTGGCGAAGGCGAAGACAGCCGAGGCGGTCTCCAGGCCCCAGTACAGCGTGGGATTGACGTTGCCGTAGAGCCAGCTCGCGGCGCGGTACAGGGTGTTGGAGAACGGGAAGGGCAGGTGGGTGAAGAGCAGCAGGCACTCGTACGCCACCCAGAACCAGAGCAGCCCCCGCATGCCGAGCACGCTCACGGCGTACCCGGCGGCGCCATGCACCCCCAGGAGCAGGAAGACAAAGGCGGCATCCCACGGCTTGAAGTACGGCAGGCGGCTCTGGCTCGGCATGTTGGTCCTCCCCTTCACCTCCATCCTACTTCCCTCCGAGCCCCCGGGCTCACGGCGTCAGCGCGGTCCAGTCGCTGTTGACCACGGAAATCTGGAGGCCGGGGTAGGTTCCACGTCACGGCCACCCACGGCTTCTCACGCATACCGGCCTCCCCTCGTCCGCTGAAGCAGGAGGCACGTAGAACAGCTTTTCGCGAAATAAAAGATAAAACCGCGTAAGCGGAGTCTTCGGGCAGTGGGCGCTCACGCACCGCAGGCGGGACAGCGGGGGCGGCCCGAGGCCAGGGGGACGCACGTCTCGCACAGCACGTGGAGACGCTCGTCACAGAGGGCGGGCCGCTCGGTGGTGCCCGGGCAGCCCTCGCAGGGCAGCCAGTCGAAGCCATGGGCACCCGCGGGCAGCCGCAGCACCAGCTCGCGCTCTCCCTTGCGCCGCCGCACGCGCACCCGCACGCGGGCCACCGGCGCCGCCACCCACAGCGCCGCCGCCAGCCGGGTGTGGACACGCAGGGTGAAGCGCTCGGCCAGGTCCCTCAGCTTGCTGTCGCGCTCGGCCAGCAGGTGGCGCACCTTGGCCTCCATCGCGTCCGCGTCCACCCGCCGCCGCGGTGCCCGCGCCTCCGCCACCATCGCCGCGTAGTACTCGCTCATGCGCTCACGGTCCCTCGCGTGCCGCCGGGCCGTCGCCTCGCGCACCCCTCGCAGCACCCGCTCCTCCACCTCCGGGGCGTAGCGCGCCAGCCACTGCTCCGCTCCGGGCTCCACGGCGGGCCTGGGCCATGGCGCCAGCGCGCCCTCCGCCTCCACGTCACACGTGGCGAGGAAACCCTCGCCGGGCCGGGCCCCGTCCCGTGGGTACACCCCCAGCACGCCCACGCCCTCGTGCCGCTCGTCCGCCTCGGCCACGTAGGCCAGCCACGCCACCAGGTACGTCGCCTCGCCTCCCGCCGCCTCCAGCACCTCGGCCACGCCGTTGCGGATGACATAGCGCCCGGCCAGGTTGCGCGCGTGGCCCACCCTGGGCGCCGGCTCCCGCACCAGCCGCGCCCCCGCCACGGGCACCTCCCGCCGCGCCTCGCCCACCACCGCCTCCAGCAGCGGTGTCCCCAGGCCGCACGCCACCGTGCCCCCCTCCCCCGCCGCCGACAGCCGCACCTCCTCCGTCAGGCCCAGCTCCCGGGAGAGCTCCGGCGGCAACAGCGCCAGCACCTCGTGGCCTTCCTCCTCCTCCAGCAGCGCCCCCCGCCGCGCCAGGGCCCGCGCCGCGAAGGCGAGAGGATCCGGCACCGCCCGCGTCCGCATCTCCCTCATGCCTCGAAGTCCTTTCCGAAGAGCGCCGCGTCCAGCGCCTGCGTCCGCTCGTACTGCCCGCGCGCCCGGGCCAGCTCCTCCGCGATGGTCTCGAAGGCCCGCGCCACCTCGTCCTCCCCTCGCGACTCGGCGTAGATGGAGAGGATGCGCTCCTCCAAATCCCTCTCGTCGGCCAGGTTGCCCAGCACCATGTCCATCTCCCCCACCACCAGCTCGAAGAGGTGGATGCGCCGGTCCAGCACGTCCAGCACCCGGTCCTCCGCCGTGCCTCGCGCGCACAGGTTGTAGACGCGCACCTCCTGCGTCTGCCCGAAGCGGTGCAGCCGGCCGATGCGCTGCTCGATCACCATGGGGTTCCACGGCAGGTCGAAGTTCACCAGCACGTGGCAGGCCTGGAGGTTGTGCCCCTCGCTGCCCACGTCCGTGGCCAGCAGCACGGGAACGGCCCCGCCGCGGAAGCGCTCGAGGGCCGCGTGCTTGTGGGCCTGGCTCATCCCCCCGTGCACCACCTCGCGGGGCACCCCGGCCTCCTCCAGCACCTGCTCCACGTAGCCGAGCGTCTCGCGGTAGCGGCTGAAGACGAGCACCTGCTCGCGGTGGGCGCGGAGGATGTCCACCAGCGCCCGGGCCTTGGCCGACTCCCGCACCGCTCCGGCGCACCGTCCCAGCCGCTCCAGCTCGCGGGCCAGCGGCGAGGGGAGCACGTCCTCACCGGAGCTCCGGCGCTCGCGCTGCCGCTCCAGGGTGGCGCGCACCGCATGCGGGCTGGAGCCGGCCTCCAGCAGCAGCGTCGAGGCCGACAGCCGGGCCCGGGCCTCGCCCGCGTGGCGGCGCAGGAAGTCCACCACCTCCGCGTAGAGCGCCCGCTCCGCCTCCAGGGGCTCCACCGCCACCGTCGTCACGTAGCGGGGCGGCAGCTTCAGCCCGCACCGGGCCCGGGTGTTGCGGATGAGCACCTCGGACAGCAGGCGCCGCAGCTTCTCGCGGTTGCGCGGCGAGGTGGGGTCCTTCGGGTCCACGTACTGGCGCCGGAAGTCGGCGGGGGTGGCGAGCTGCCCGGGCCGCAGCAGGGTGACGAGGTTGTAGACCTCCTCCAGGTCGTTCTCCACCGGGGTGGCGGTGAGCAGCAGGAGGAAGCGGCTCTTGAGGCCGTCCACCAGCTTCCAGGCCAGGGTGCGCCGGTTCTTCACGTGGTGGGCCTCGTCGACGATGACCAGATCCCACGGCTGCGCCTGGACGAGCGGGGCATGGCGGGCGCCGCGGGCGAGGGCCAGCGAGGCGATGAGCACGCCCTCGCGCCCCCAGAAGGACTCGGGCGGCGTGCCGGGGGGCAGGTCCGTGGAGGCGAGGGCCTCGAGCCCGGCCTTCCCGGCCAGCTCGCCCTTCCACTGGAGGACGAGCGCGGGCGGCACCAGCACCAGCACGCGGCGCACCATGCCCCGGAGCTGGTACTCGCGCAGCACCATGAGGGCCTCCACCGTCTTGCCCAGGCCGACCTCGTCGGCCAGCAGGGCGCGGCCCCGGTGCTGGCGCAGCACGCGCCGGACCGTCTCGAGCTGGTAGGTGTGGGGCTCCACCCCCTGGAGGGAGGAGAAGGCGAGCAGCTCCTCGAACTGCTCGGCGGCCGCGAGCGCATGGGCGCGCAGGGTATGGGCCACGCAGGCCACGGAGTCGCGGGGATGGGTGAGCAGCGGCCCCAGCGCTTGCGGCGCGAGCGGTGCGAAGTCGGTGGGCGCGAGGCCCGTTTCCACAGGGGGGCTGGACATGGTGCCTCCACTTCGGCCAGGACGGACGGCGGCTCTCCTTGCACGATAAGACCCTACTCGGAAAGTTCAACCCGAAAGGTGACGTCCAAGGGCGGGACGCTGGGCAGGCGGGCACGCGATTTCGTGCAGCCGCCAGACCTGGACCTCGTGGAGGAGCCAGGCCCAACGGCCTCCAGCTCCACCGGCCCGAACGAGCGGCCCTCGCGCTCAACGTCTTCAGCGCCGCGAGGCCCTCGCGGGGCGCTTGTCCAGCGGGCGCATCGGCTCCACCAGCCTGGCGAGGGCCTCGACGAAGATCCGCACCTTCGGAGGGAGGTACTGGCGGCTGGGGTAGACGGCGTACACGGGCCGTACGCGCGCCGTCTCCTCGCTGAACAGCACGCGCAAGCGGCCCGCCAGGACCAGGTCGCGGCACACCAGGCCGGGCAGCCGCGCCACGCCGATGCCCGCGGCCACGGCGTCACAGGCGATCTCGAGATCATTCACCACCAGGTGGGGCTCGATGCGCACCGGCGTGCCTCCCACCTCCCACGTCTCGTGGGCGCGGACGCCGATGCACCTCACCTCCCGCAGTGTCCTGGCGGTGGGCATCCCGTGCTTCGCCAACCAGGCCGGGCTGGCCACGTAGTACATGTGTCCCTCGCCGAGCTTGCGCGCGGTGAGGGTCGAATCATCGAGCTCGCCGACGCGAATCGCGAGATCGAACCCCTCCTGGATGAGGTCGACGCGCCGGTCGGCGAGCAGCAGCTCGACGCGCAGCTTCGGGTAGCGCACCAGGGTGTCGGCCAGCACGGGCGCGAGGAACCGCCTGCCGTACAGCACGGGCGCGGACACCCGCAGCAGTCCCACGGGCTCGCCCTGCCGCCGCCGGAGCTCGGCATGGGCTTCCTCGATTTGCACGGCGATGGCGGCGCACCGCTCGGCGTAGGCGGCCCCGGCGTCCGTCGTGCGCAGGCGGCGCGTGGTGCGCTCGAGCAGGCGCACCTCGAGCCGCGCCTCCAGCTTCGCGATGCGCTCGCTCACCGTCTGCTTGGTCACACCGAGCTGGGCGGCCGCGCGCGTGAAGCTGCCCTCGCGCACCACGGCGGCGAACAGGAGCATGTCGGCGGGAGAGACCGGGATTGTCATGGTGTACCTGACAGAGTGTTCGAAAGGGTCCGCATTGTCTGGAGACTACCCTTCAGGCACGTTGGACCCATGAACGAAAAACTCATCGTGGTGGTTGGTGCGGCCGGGAAGCTCGGCCAGCTCATCGTGCGGGCGCTGGCGTCGAAGCCGGACGTGCGGGTCCGTGCCCTCGTGAGGGAGCCCCGGAAGCCGGAGGTGGCCAGCCTGGCCGGTCCGAAGGTGGAGCTGGCCGCCTTCGACGCGGTGGCGGCGAGCGAGGCCGAGCGGGCGCTCGCGGTGCGGGGGGCGTTCGCGGTGGTGTCGGCGCTCCAGGGCGGGCCGGACATCATCATCGATGCGCAGCTGGCGCTGCTGAGGGCCGCCAAGGCCGCCGGGGCCCGGCGCTTCATCCCCTCGGACTACTCGTATGACTTCTTCGCGCTGCCCGCGGGCGTCAACCTCAACTCGGACTGGCGCCGGACGCTCGGCGAGCAGGCCCGCCGCGAGGTGACCGCCTCCTTCGAGGTCGTCCACGTGCTGCAGGGCATCTTCGCGGACAAGGACGTCCTGGGCTTCCTCGGCGCCTTCGACCCGGACAAGGGCGTGGCCCGCTACTGGGGTGATGGGATGACGCCCATCGACTGGACGACGTGGGAGGACACGGCGCGCTTCACGGCCGCGGCGGCGCTCGACGAGCGGGCGGTGCCCGAGAAGCTCTTCGTCTCCGGGGACCGCATGGACCTGCTCACGATGGCGAGGACGTGGGAGGCGGCGCGCGGCCGGAAGGTGACCCTCGAGCGGCTGGGCTCGCTCGAGGACCTCGAGGCGGAGACGAAGCGGCGCCTGGCCGCCGAGCCGCAAAACATGTTCGCGTGGCTGCCGCTCATGTACGCGCACGCCGTGTTCGGAGGGCGGGCGCTGCTGGGGCCCACGCAGAACGCGCGCTACCCCGACATCCAGGCCGAGGCGGTGAAGGACGCCATCGGCCGCGGGGCCATCTGAGCCGCCGCCCGGCTTTTCGGAGGAGGACACCATGAAGACCCTGTATCGGCCCGAGGGTGCGCGGATGCACCGCGCCGACACCTGGAAGACGAGCGCGTACGCGTTCGTGCCCTACGAGACGCACTTTGGCGAGCTGTGCGGCTTCGCCGATGACGTGGTCGCGCCCGGGCGCGGGTTCGGCATGCACTCGCACCGGGACATGGAAATCACCACCCTCATGCGGGAAGGCGCGCAGCGGCACGCCGACACCACGGGGGGCGCGCATGTGCTCGGCCCCCACGCGGTGCAGACCCTGAGCGCGGGGACGGGCCTGAGTCACAGCGAGATGAACGACTCGGAGCACGCGCCGTTCCACAGCTACCAGGTGTGGGTGTACCCGCGGCACAAGGGCACGGCGCCGCGCTACGACACCTTCTCGTACCGGCCCGAGCAGAAGCAGAACCAGTTCCTGCTCGCGCTCTCGCCGGACCGGCGCGAGGGCAGCGCGCTCATCGGGCAGGACGCCTTCTTCTCGGTGGCGGCCTTCGAGGCGGGCAAGCGGGGGCGGTACGCGCTCCGGGCGCCCGGCAACGGGGTGTACGTGCACTGCGCGCGGGGCGAGGTGCTCGTCAGCGGTCTGCGGCTGCGCGAGGGCGACGCCGCCGGCTTCTGGGAGACCGGCGGCGTCGACGTGGAGGCGGCCGCGCTGGCGGAGCTGGTGCTCGTCGAGGTGCCGATGGCACGAGGGGTGCGCGTCTGAGCGGCCTGACGCGCGCGAGCCTCGCCGTGGTGGCTCCCCCCCTCCCGCCCATCCGCTACTGCTGCGGGTAGCGGTCTATCATGGAGCGGATGACGGACTCCGAGCCGAACACCACGTAGCAGCTCTTCTTCAGGGACTGGTAGGCGCCGATCGTGCTCGGCAGGGGCCAGCGGCTGCCGATGAACATGATGCCCTGGGCATCCATGTCCTTCACGTAGAAGCCCGAGTCGTATTGGCCACCCGGGCAGGAGACCCCCACCCCCCAGGTGCGGCTGGCGTTCGAGTAGACGGCGATCGCATGGCCGCTCGCGGCGTAGTAGTCGGCGCTGTAGTTGCTGGGAGGCACGGGCCTGGCCAGCCAGCCCCCGTCCTTCGCGGGGGTGAAAGGCATCCAGTTGCCGCTCGCCTCCCGGTAGTACCAGTAGCCCGCCCCGCCGTTCTGCCCGGCCGTGGAGAACATCCGGCGGTTGAGGTGCAGCTGCGGCGAGATGGGGAAGAGGTACGTATCGTTGTACGCGGCCGGGGCCAGGGCGGTGGCCGTGCCGTTGTAGAGCGTCTGCTCGATTTTCAGCGTGCCGTCATACACGTCCGGCCAGCTCGCCCGGTGGGCGATGTGCAGGTCCAGTACCGGGCCACCCGGCTCATTCACCCGGAAGTCGCTGTCGTAGGAGAGGAAGTCGAGCGTCTGCCAGTCCACGGTGTTGGTGCAGTTGGCCCATAGCCACGGGCGCCCGGTGGACTCCATGCCCCGCGCCGTCTGCAGCAGGCCGCAGCGGTTGCCCAGATCTCCGGAGTAGACCTGGGTCGCATCGTCGACCGCGTTGGCGTTGCCGCTCTCGTTGAACAGGGGCGTCCACCGCGCGCCGCCGCGGTAGAGGTTGTTGATGAAGTTGAAGCCGCTCGTGCCAAGCCCACGCCCATCCTGGTCATTGATGAGCACGGGCTCGGGCAGGCCGTTGATGAGGATGTTGTCCACCATCCCGCCCCGGTACAGGTCCAACCGCACGGTGACGTTGCCGTAGGTGGAGGAGAGCACGTGGTCCGCGCCGGCGGGGATGGAGAGCGTCTTCGGCGAGCCGGGCAGCAACACCCAGGTCCCGGCCTCCGGATCCAAGCCATAGGCATCGACGGTGTGCGTGCCCGGGCTGAGGGCCGCCAACGACGGGCTGGAGAAGCCGTGGTAGCACCCCACCATGCCCCCGGTGCCGCCCGGAAGATCTCCGCGGTACGTGTTGGCGTAGAAGACCTTGTGGGGGTTCTTGTCCACGTGCAGGAGGATCTTCACCGGGCTCTGGACGGAGGTGCACCCCTGGCCCGGAGCGTCCGGGTGATCCGGGTCATACGCCCAGCCGAAAGCGCCCGAGGCCGAGGCGCCATCGAAGGAGCCCATCACGTTGGGGGACGCCAGGGCGGAGGCGCCGCGTCCCAGCCGTGCCTGCCTGGCGGGGACGGGCTCGCTCGGGGCCGGGCCACAACCGGCCCCCACGGCCAGCAACGACATCCATGCCCCCAGCACCCATCGGCTTTTCAATTCTTTCATTTCCACACCTTTCCAAAGAGAGGAGGGCCCGGAAGCAGGCCCCTCGGCCCGGGTAGAGACAGCTCTGGAAAAATGTGACCGCGCGGAAAGTCCAATCAACCCTGGAACCCTGGAACCCCAGGCGCCGGAACGAGTCCTTTGACACCTCTCCGGCGGCGTCTCTCTGTGACGGAGCCATGACGGCGCTGCCCTTCCTCCGCGACCACGGGCGCGTGCGGAGCGGGCAGACGGTCCTCATCAACGGCGCTTCCGGGAGCGTGGGCTCCGCCGCGGTGCAGCTGGCCAGACACTACGGCGCGCATGTCATCGCGGTCTGCAGCACGGGGAATGTCGACAGGGTTCGAGCCCTCGGAGCGGACGAGGTCATCGACTACACGCGGGAGGACTTCACCCGGCGCCGGGGCGCCTACCACGTGGTGTTCGATGCCGTGGGAAAGAGCGCCTTCTCTCGCTGCAAGGAGGCGCTGACGAATGGGGGCATCTACCTCTCCACCGTTCCCACCCTGGGGATGTTCGTGTTCGCGGACATGCTCTGGACGCGCCTCTTCGGCAACAAGAGAGCGGTCCTGGCGCTGACCGGCCTGCAGCCGCCGGGCGAGAAGAAGAAGGACCTGTGCTTTCTCAAGGAGCTCGCCGAGACGGGACGGATCCGCGCGGTCATCGACGGCCGTTATCCCTGGGAGGACAGCGCCCAGACCCACCACCGCGTCGACTCGGACACAAGCAGGGCACCGTGCTCCTCCAGATGGGAGCTTGAGCTTCGGACCTGTGGGTATAGTGGAGCGATGAAAACAGGCGGATGCGCATGTGGCGCCGTGAGGTACGCGCTCACCCTCGAGCTGACCCCTGTCACGTTCTGCCACTGCTCGAAGTGCCGTCGCTGGCATGGACACGTCGGGGCGTACACCGCCGTCGACCGCCCCGGTCTTCAACTCACCGAGCAGCGAGGGCTCAGGTGGTACGCGGCGTCGCCGACCGTGCGGAGAGGCTTCTGCGGCGAGTGTGGCTCGAGCTTGCTCTGGGACGAAGAGGGCGCGCCGAAGATGTCGATCTGCGCGGGGACCCTCGATGCCCCGACCGGGCTGAGGCCGAAGGCCCATATCTACCTGGGGAGCAAAGGCGACTATTACGAAGTACCTGAAGACGGCCTCCTGCGGCGAGAAGAGTTCACTCGCTGAAGCCCATGCTCTCGTGCGCTCTCTTGCCCAAGTCAGTCTTGCTCCAAGGCCGTGAACGTGGACTCCAGCACCCTGCGCACCATCTTCTCGATGAGGGAGGCAATGCCATCTACCTGCTTCGCCACCAGCTCCTGAACGGCTCTCTCTATTCGTGCCTGGCTCCGCACCGTCGCCTCCGCCGTGACCCCCGCGACCCACGCGAACGGTTGCTCCGACTCAACCTTGGAGGAGCCCTCCCGCTCTCGCAGCACCTGATGAGCTGCCAGTAGCGCGTGGCTTGAGTGCTCCTCGAAGGATTGGAACCCTAGAAACCTGCCGAGGAAGGAGCCTTGCACGAGCCTCCAGGTGCTGTGACTGACGAGCAGGATTCCGGGCGCCGCCTGGCGTGCGAGCACCGCAGCCACCTTCGAGGACTCTCCCGGGAGCAGTGTGCCCACTGCCATGCGCTGCGTATGGACACCACCGCCCACCGACAGTCGGGAGAGAGGCAGGTGCGGCAGTATGTGCTGGAGGGTATCGCGCAGGCCCTGGGAGAGTTCGAACCCCGCGCGCACCGCGCGCACCGCGTCATCATCGTGCCCCTGCGTCCAACCGAAGCTCGCGAGCACCTCGCCACTTGTGGAGAGGACCACGCTGCCGCCATGTCGCTCGATGACCTCAAGGCATGCTCCGTGGAAGGCCCGCTCCAACTCGGTCAGCTCTCTGGCATCGAGTAGCGTTTCGCCCTCGACGAGTCCCGAGAGCCGGCAGGACACCAGCGACACCCACCGCCGAGGAGGAGAGCCGGCGGTGGGGCCCGGTCGCCCACGCCCGGTGCCGAAGAGCCGCTCGCGCAGTTCGCTCACACCCTTGAGCAGTTCCCGCGCCGAGGCGAATCGCCGGGCGGGCTCTTTAGCCAGCGCGGTGGCCAACAGCGCCTCCACCTGCCGAGGCAGTTCCGGGTAGCGTAGACACACCGGAGGCACGGGCTCCGGCGACACCACCCGCTCGCGGAGCTCTTTCAGTGTGGCGCCCTGGAAGGGCAACTCGCCGGTGAGCAACTCATACAGCACTACACCCGCAGCCCAGATATCGGTGCGCGCGTCCTGCGCCTCGCCGAGCCACTGCTCTGGTGCCATGTAGGCCGGGGTGCCTCCGGCGGGCTGGAGCGGAGCGCGGGCCGACCCCACAGTCAGATGTGACAAGCCGAAGTCCAGCAGCTTTAACGACCCCTCCCGGGTAACGAAGACATTGCCCGGTTTGAGGTCCCGGTGGACGATGCCCCGCTCGTGAGCATGGGCCAGACCCGTGGTAATGGCCTCGAAGAATGCCAGCGCGCGCCGGAACTCCGGGCGCTCGTGTTCGAGCAACCGAGCGAGCGACCTGCCTGCCAGGCACTCCATGACCAGGAAGGGAATACGGGTCTGCTCGGGTGGGCGGCTCCACTCCGCCATGTCGAAGATGCGGACGATGTTCTCGTGGTCGAGCCGGGCCACGGCACGTGCCTCGGCGAGTACCAACTCCTCAAAGCCAGGACGGGGCAAGAGGAACTTGAGCGCAACCTCGCGTCCCAGGGTTGTGTCGCGCGCGCGGAAGACCTGTCCCATGCCCCCGCATCCCATCGGCTCCAGCAGTTCGAAGCGCCGGCCATCCACCCCCCCGAGCCACTCCCCGGGGAGTGGCAACCGCCACCACTGTTCGCCCTGGAGCAACTCCTTCAAGAAGGAGACATCCGACTCAGAGCACAGGGAGGAGTCCTTCTCTTCTGCATTCTCGCGCATCTGACCTCCCGGGCCTCGTTCACGCACACCCCTCCCTTGCTAAAAGATGAGAGGTCAGTCCCCTGGATGTGTGGGAGCCCGAAGGCGCCGCACGGTACGCAGGCGGCCCTCCGGGGAAGCATGGAAGCTCAAGGTGCAGCGCTACCAATGCGGCCAGCCTCGGCACTGGCGAAGCGCACCGCCATACTCAGAAAGGCCGCCAGGACCTAACAGGTCCTGAATTGCACCAAGTCAGAGGCTGTACGCGCGCTGGTGCGCGGGGGGCGCTGCACACCTCGGTCGCCGCGCTGCCTCCAACCACGCTGGCTCCGCCTTCGTCGTCGCTGTGTTCGTCGTCATCGCGCCGCTCACTCTGCGGCTCCTCGAGCACCATCTCAACCTGGGCTGGAGCGGAGGCTTACGTATCTTCAATCGGTTGCTCCTTGAGTAGGATGGCGGATTCAGTTGATGAGAAGTCCTCAGCGGTGACAATGGGCTGTCACTTCACCTCCAAGCCCAAATGCCTGAATACGGCGCCGAGAGCGTCTTGGGCGATTCCGCTGTGCTGCGTGTCTTCCGGGTAGTCGGACAGGTCGATGCGTCCCGTCCCACAGATCACGTCGTAGGCGATCGTGGCTACGATCGACCAGAAAATCAGGCAATGACTTGGGCTGTGCTCCAACCCGAAATAGATGTGCCGCTTACGGTCGGACCAGAGCGGTGGCTGTACCAAGAAATTGAGTTCGGAATCATTGCTCAGCTCCCGCAGCCAGTCTCTCCCATAGAGGTACTGCACGGAGGGCAGCACGAACAGCGTCGGGTAGCGCTTACGTCCTATGGTGGCTCGGCTCTGCCAGAACGCTTCCACATCCGCCAGCGTGAAGCCCCCGAGCGTCTCGGCCTTGTAGGAGAGAGCGTTGATGGACTTCAGTCGAGGCTGCTCGGAGCGGCCGACAGCCCCTTCAGCGACGGAGAGGCCGGCTCGTTTCAGAAGATCCTCCTGGTATTGGAGGACGACGTCCCAGTCGGCATTCATCGAGATGAAGCTGCACTCCCCGGCTGCCCTGCACAACCGCTCGAATCTCGCTCCCGGGTAGATGTCGGACAAACACCGCGTCAGTTCGCCACCACCCACGAGTTCCGCGAGCGCAGAGTCCAATGCTGGATTCAGAGCCAGATCAACGAGCACGCAGAAGCTGGCCATGCCATCGCTCATGCTCGCCTTGGCGGCGGGACACAGGTCCGTGAAGGAGCGGAGGGCCAGGCCGTATTGGGTCTCAGAGAGGGACTGGATCGTCAGCTGGACGCGTTGCTTGAGCCAGTCGGGATCGTCGATGCTCCGATACAGGCGGTAGTATAGGAACTGGTTAACCGAGGCGAAGCCCTCAAGAAGACACCTGACACTGACCGTCCGGAACAGCAGCTCCCGAATGGCGCACTCCTCTTCAGCCGAAGAGGCTCCGGCAATAGCGCTCCCGAACAGAGCATCGGGGACCGCGCGCGAGCGGGTGCTCCAGAGCAGCGACAGTGCGTGCCGCAACTCCTGGGCGAGCGGCAGGTGCTTCTTCTTGAAGGCACTCGGGTCATCGAACACACGCTGGGTCACCTGCAACGCCCACCACACGCTTCGAAAAGCGGCGAACGCCTCGTCGGTTCGAGCTAGCGGATCATCCACCATGCCATTCTTGTCGACTGGAATGAATGGCAGATCGTCCTTGCCAAAACGTCTATAGATGAGGAAGTGCCAGAGCTGCGGGCTCAGCCGCTTGGCACTCCGGAAAAGCAGATCCGCTTGAAGGCCCCGCAGCGACGAGAGCAAGGCGCCGATGCTCGTTCCGTGGCTCTGGATCCAATGAGCGAGTTCGTGATGGAGGATGGACTGAGCACCGAAGCTCAGCTCGACCTGGCGCCTTCCGCCGCTGCGATCCTCGACCCACTCCTCGAAGCCGGGACCGTTGAGCGTGAAGTATTGAGTGTATGGACTGTACTCACCTTCATCGGACGAGGAGCGCAGGCTTCTCCTGGAGAGAATGGCCGCCCTGGGAACAGTCACTCCGCTTGCTCCTGCTACCGCTTCTTGTCCCGCCGGTTGCGCTTCTCAACCTTGGAACGTCCCTTGGCTAGCTGATTCCGCAGGTAGTTGAAGGCCTGCTCAAGCGCGGTCTTCGCCGCCTGGGAAACTACGGCCGTCACCAGGATCTCGGCGAAGTTGAGATCGCGCAGGGGCTCACGACGCGTCAGAGCCGCGTCTTCGTCCGACTGGACCTCCCAATGTATGCCGAGTTCTGGATGCTCCTTCTGCAACTCAGAGAGGACTGCGACCATCTCGGCTTCGACGCCTCGCAAGGTCCATTCCTCAATGATTTCAGCGTCCTCTTCCATACGGAACTCACCTTTCCAGATTGGCTGCAAAGTAGAGCGTCGGGACTCGTGGAATCGTCAAGGGCTGTCGCTTTATAACGTGCCCACTCCGCAGCCAGCAACCGGGGCGCTGACGCTAGAGCAGAAAGAGGGATGGCTTGGGACACGTTCGGCGAGAAGGAGGCGGGCGCTGAGTTGAAGGCCGTGGCGGATGAAGCGGGCGAGCGCATGGCCGACTTGGGATCGGTGGAGGCAAGCACCGGGTGTTGGCGTACCTGACAGCACCCAATGGAGTGCGCGCCCTTGTGGAGCACCTGTCACTGTCCACGCGACCTGCTCAGCTGGCTGCAGCGCAGGGGCCACCCCAGCACACGTGGTGTTGAGCCTCAAGCAGTCACGCCACCCCAGACGCCCACGCCCCTGCGGCGTCCCCCTGGAGGGGGGCCACCTGGGCCGGCGTGTGCCCAATGGGGCTGCACCGCGTCTGCACCGGCCCGGCGCACATCCCTTGTGGCACCCGTCAACAGCCCCCACGACCCCTCGGCTCCAAGCCCTCTCCCTCAACACGGCCCCCATCCCTCTTATAAGCCTCCGGATTTGGTCCAAATTTGGTCCGACAAGGATCGATTTGGTCCCCTGATGCGAGCCGTGCCTCCTTTTTAGGAGTGTGTTCGACTCGTGGCGGCGGGCAACCTCTCCTGGAAGCAGCGGGAATCTAACCCGCCGCCCCCACGCGAGGCCCCGCGGCTCAGGCGAGGACCTGGCCGCCCGTGACGCCGAGGATCTCCCCGTTCACGTAGCGCGACTCGTCCGAGGCCAGGAACACGTACGAGGGCGCGAGCTCCACCGGCTGCGCGGCCCGGCCCATGGGCGACTGCTGGCCGAACTTCTTCACCTTCTCGGCGTCGAAGGACTGCGGGATGAGCGGCGTCCACACCGGGCCCGGCGCCACGCAGTTGACGCGGATGCCGCGCTCGATGAGCTCCTGCGCCAGGCCCTTGGTGAAGGTGACGATGGCGCCCTTGGTGCACGAGTAGTCGAGGATACCCGGTGACGGCTGGTAGGCCTGGATGGAGGCCGTGTTGATGATGGAGGCCCCCGCCTTCATGTGCGGCAGCGCGTACCGCACCAGGTGGAACATCGCGAGGATGTTGGTGCGGAAGGTGCGCTCGACGCGCTCGGCCGTGAGCGCCTCGAACTTCTCCACCTTCTTGCCCTGCCACGGTGGGGAGGGGGCGGAACCCCGGCAACCGACGGAGGAGGAACCCTCGCCAGGGAGGCGGGCGGGCTCAGGGGCTGACGGTCACGTCCACGTCCCCCGAGTGGAAGAGGCCGCCCTCGCAGCCGGCCACGCCCTCGCAGGTGAGCACCTGCGCCACGGCGGTGCCGCTCAGCCTCAGCAGGTACTGGCCCTCCACCGTCTCGGAGGGGACGGTGAAGCGGGCCGTGTTGCCCTCCTGCCGCACGTCCAGCACGGCCAACGCGCCGCTGTTCTTGTGGATGAGGCTGGCCTTCGCGGGCTCCTGGAGGACATCCGTCTCGGGCAGCCACGCATAGGCGTAGGTCTGTCCGCGCCGCAGGGTGCCCGGCGAGCCGCTCTCGCGCAGGAAGCGCCGCTTGGCCTTGGCATCGCGCAGGACGAGCACCATCGAGTGGCTGTCGTCCTGGAGGATGATGCGGAGGTCCTCGACGGGCTCGCTGTCCCAGCGCTCGGGGTCGAAGTCGAAGGTAGCACGCGGCGGCTCGCATACCTCGCGCCCGCCGACACCGGTGTCGGGCACGCCCCCGGGCTCGAGCTTCATGGGCTGGCCATTGAGCGTGGCGGTGACGCCGTCCGCGAGCCGGACACAGGACAGGCCCTCGGAGAAGATGAGGGTGAAGCGATGCGCGCCCACGGAGGAGTCCCGTTCGAGGGAGTCCACGTCCGTGAGGGTGAACTTCAGGGTGCGGTCCTTCAGGTCCACGAGGGTGGCGGGCTGGGCCACGGTGCGGCCACAGCCGGCGAGCAGCCCCCACGCGGCGAGCGCGCCCACGACGAAACGAAGAGAGGAAGCGGAAGCCATCGCGCCACCCTACCACCGCCCTCGGGAATGGCCCGGTTCACGACGCCATCTCCCGCGCCAGCCGGGCGGACGGGCGAGCCCGCCCTCGGGTGCCCATCACATGCCGCGTCCCGGGCACTCCTTCCTGGAACCGCGAAGGAGACGCACGGCATGTCCGCCATCAACCGCCAGTTCCTCCTGGCGCGCAGGCCCGAGGGCCGGTTGCGCGAGTCCGATTTCGACTACCGCGAGACCCCGGTGCCCGAGCCCGGTCCCGGAGAGGTGCTGACGCGCACCGTCTATCTCTCCATGGATCCGGCCAACCGCGCGTGGATGTTCCCCGACCCCACCTACCGTCCGCCCATCGGCCTGGGCGAGGTGGTGGCCGGGTTCACGCTCAACGAGGTGGTGGACTCGCGGGACACGCGCTTCCGCCCCGGAGACCTCGTCGAGTGCGATGGCGGCTGGCAGGACTACGCCCTGCTCCCAGGGGACGCGCTCTACAAACTGGAGCCGCGGAGGCCCCTGTCCCACTGGATGAGCGTGCTCGGGGTGACGGGGAAGACGGCGTACTTCGGCATGCTGGAGGTCGGGAAGGTGCGCGCCGGGGAGACGGTGCTCGTATCGGCGGCGGCGGGGGCGGTGGGCTCGTTCGCGGGGCAGCTCGCGAAGCTCCACGGGTGCCGCGTCATCGGCATCGCCGGAGGCCCGGAGAAGTGCAGATGGCTCACGGAGGAGCTCGGCTTCGACGCGGCCCTCGACTACCGGTCCGGGGACCTCTCCGAGCGGCTGGCGGCCTGTTGCCCCGAGGGCGTGGACATCTACTTCGATAACGTGGGCGGCGCGGTGTTCCAGGCGGCGCTGTTCCGGATGAAGACCCACGGGCGCATCGTCTGCTGCGGCGCCGTGTCCATCTACGACACCGACACGCCACCCCCGAGGCTGCTCGGCGTTCCGGGACTGCTCACCATCCGCCGCCTGCGCCTGGAGGGCTTCATCGTCATGGACTTCTACGGCCGCCGGAGCCAGGCCGAGCAGGCCCTGGCGGGCTGGGTGGCCGAGGGACGGCTGAAGGTGCGCGAGGACATCATCGACGGGCTGGAGAACGCGCCGCGGGCCTTGATGGGCCTGCTGCACGGGGCCAACATCGGCAAGCGGATGATTCGCGTCGCGCCGGAGCCCTCGGGGAGAGGGTAGGACGCGGCGGCGAGGAGGCAATGTGGCCGGGAGAGTGCTCCATCTGGCGGCGGGAAACCTGTACGGAGGCGTGGAGACCTTCCTGGTGACGCTGGCGAAGTCGCCCCGGCGGCTGGAGCACCGCTTCGCGCTGTTCTTCGAGGGCCGGCTGGCCACGGAGCTGCGGGCCGCGGGCGCCTCGGTGGAGGTGCTCGGCCCGGCGAGGCTGGGACGGCCGTGGACGCTCGTCGGGCCCCAGCTGAGGTTGCGCCGGCTGCTGCGCGCGTGGAGCCCGGACCTGGTAGTGTACCACTCCACGTGGCTGAAGCTCGTCGCGGCCCCGGCGCTGCTCGGCTACCGGCAGGCGCTCTTCGTGCACAGCCGGGTGGACCCGCACCATCCGTTGGACCGGTTGATGGCGCGGTTTCCTCCGGATGCGTTCCTCACCAACTCGGAGTTCACGGCCGGGTCCGTCTCGGCGCTGGTGCCCCGGCCCACGCCGCTCGTCGCCGGCTGTCCCGTCGAGGACCGCACCCCCAAGGAGCCCGGGGTGCGCGAGGCCGTGCGCCGGGAGTTGGGCATCGCCGAGGGAACGGCGGTCATCCTCCAGCTGAGCCGGATGGAGCCGGGCAAGGGGCATGCGCTGTTGCTGGAGGCCCTGGCGAAGCTGAGGCGCGACGCGGCGTGGGAGTGCCTGGTGGTGGGAGGCGCGCAACGTCCGGAGGAGCAGGCCTATGTGGAGCGCCTGCGTGCCCAGGCGGCGCAGGGGAGGCTGACGGACCGGGTGCGCTTCCTCGGCCAGCGCACGGACGTGCCGCGGCTGTTCGCCGGAGCGGACCTGTTCTGCCACCCCAACGTGGTCCCCGAGGGTTTCGGCATCGTCTTCGTCGAGGCGATGTACGCGGGCCTGCCGGTGTTGACCACGGACATGGGCGGGGCGCGGGAGATCGTCGACGAGACGTGTGGAGCCCGGGTGGCGCCCCGGGCGGACGCCATTGCCGAGGTGCTCGCGCGCTGGGTGGCGGACCCCGGAGCCAGGCGGGCCCTGGGACGCGCGGGCCGCCAGCGGGCGGAGAGCCTCTACCTCCCCTCCATCCGGGTGCGCCTGCTGGAGGACACCCTCGAGCGCAGTGCCCGGTGAGCATCGCCTCCAGGCGCGTCTTCACCTCGGGCCACTCGGTATCCGTGATGCCGAAGAGGGCGGTGTCGCGGACCACGCCGCCGCGCACCAGCATGTGGTGCCGGAGGATGCCTTCGAAACGCGCACCGATGCGCTCGATGGCCGTCCGCGAGCGAAGGTTGCTCCGGTCCGTCTTGAGCTGCACCCGCATCACCTTCAGCTCCTCGAAGGCATGGCGCAGCAGCAGGTACTTGCACTCGGTGTTCACCCGCGAGCGCCACACGAGCTTCGCCAACCAGGTGCTGCCAATCTCCAGGGTGCGGTGATTGCGCTGGATGTCCAGGTAGCGCGTGCTACCTACTGGCGAGCCCGTCTCCTTCTCGATGATGACGAAGGCACGTTCCACCCCGCGCTCCGCCACCGCCAGCGTGTCGGCGATGTACGCCTCCACGTCCCCGAGCGTGCGCAGCACCACGTTGAAGTGCTCGAAGATGCCGGGCTCGGCCACCGCGGCCAGCGCGGGTGCATGGCTCATCGCCAGCGGATCCAGACGGACGGTCTGGCCCTCCATCGTCACCGGCGGAACGACGAGTGGCGTGGGCTCACGGTAGAGGATGGGATCGTTCGAGCTCATGTCGGTGGGCGACACGTACACCAAGCTAAATGTCCCCGCCACCGCCAGGAGCGCCAGGCTCGAAGGCCACCGCTCTCCCGCAGCCCCGGGTACACCATGACCGCGGATTCCACTGGCTCATCGACTCCTCCTTTTCCCTGTCGCGTGAGCGTGTACCAATTCCCTCGCCTCAATCTTTCATGACGATGTCAACACGGCTGTTGTTGAAGATGTCTTCGATTTTCGCCTCTCCTCCCTCTTTGACGATGGCGGTGAAGCTCAGTTCCTGGACGCCTTCGGAAATACCACTGCCATCGTCCCTGGATATTGTTACGGCGACAGACTCTCCTGGTGCGTAATTTTCTGTTTCTATATGCAAATTCATATCGACATAAAACCGGGATTGGTCGGTCAGAGGTATTTCCTCTTTGCCGTAAGTCCAATACATCCGGACGATCCGCTTCTTCTCACACTCCTCGCAGAATGGTGTGCCGTCGCGGGCAGCAAGTTGGATGACGTTTGACTGTACTGATGAACCGATAAGGACGGTGGGACATCCCGCCACGAGAACGCCACCGTGAGAGGTTGGATCCCCCAGCCGCGCAGCAGGGCTGCCTCCAATAATAACTGTTGGCTCACCCTGAGAAATTGAATCTGTCGCTCCCGGGCCAACGCACAACAGGGAGTCTCCCACCCTTGCGGCAGGTTGGTAGCCGATAAAAACGGTCGCCTCACCTGACGTCGTGGGGCCTCCCACGTGAGGGACTGGACCTGGATTTACTTTCGGGCAAACGTGCTGGTCTGTGATACGTGCGGCAGGAGGCATCGCGTATTTTCCCCGTCAAGCATGGCTGACAGACGTCTGAGAGACACTGAATGTAGCAGAGAGGTGCGCGTTCACGCGATTGTTTCGCCAGCAGGCCAAACGGGGCGGAAGGCGCGCCTTCACGCACAGCTTGACCACCCCGCACTCCAGTGCGATATTTGCGTCCACGACGCAACAACAAAGGAGCTGGCATGCCCTGGGCATGAATCGTGGTGGGGATGCCACTGACAGTGGCGGCCGGGTGCTGACCGAATGTCCTTTCACGTATATCGATGGCAAGGCGGGCGCGCGGGTGGGGGCTACGCCACCAGCGCCCGGCGATCATCGTCTCGGGTGCTGCCACGCTCCTCGTCGATCTGAACCCGCATGTGTTGACCGAGAACCATCCGCCCGGTAACACGGTGACGGTGCGGGTCGAGGTCGCCGACGACAGCCCGCTCGCCGGAGCCAGATGCTCGAACTCAGCGCGGTCGTCGGCGAGGATGGCGAGGATGGCGAGGATGGCGAGGCGGTCATCGAGAACAAATTGCGCGACAAGGGCACGGTCAACATCCTGGCCGGCCATATCTGAGAAGGAGGAACAATGACGGGCATTGTCGCAAGCGCAGGCGGCACGTCGTCCAAGCCAGTAGTGGTCCATCGGCCGTCGTGGAAGGACATGAAGGCCAGTTACCCGCCGGACGGGCAGGACAGGTATGTCTTCTATCCGAAGATCTCCAAGGCGCTGGCCAAGGACGCGGACGAGCCGGCGTACGCCAATACCTGCGCGCTGCGCATGAGCTACGCGCTCAACCACAGCGGTGTGAAGTTGAAGCCCGCGCCATCGAAGGGGGGCAACCTCAAGGGCGATGACAAGCTCAACTACTGGCTGCGGGTCAAGGATCTGGCGGCCGAGTTGAACCGCCTGTTCAAGGCGCCGGACCTGACTCTGACCTATCCCACGCCGATGCCGAAGCCGGGTGGCACGGCGCGTACCGCCGAGACGTACGTCCAGCAGCATCCCACGGAATACCTAGCACGGCAGAAGCTGGCGCAGGACACGCTGCTGTCCAAGATCAGCAACAAGAACGGCATCGTGGTGTTCAATGTGACGGGATGGTCCGATGCCACCGGACATTTCACGCTGTGGGAAGGCGCCACGCAGAACCTGCTGTACGTCGGTGCCAATACCGCAGAGAAGAATCCAACCAGCCCGGAGTACTACTTCTGGTTGGTGAAGCCGTCCGACGATGGCAAAAAGCTGGTCGAAACCACGTCCGTCTCGTTCTGGGAGTTGAAATGAACGCACGTCTTCTCGCGCTGGTGATGCTGGCCACGCTGGTCGTTGGTGCCACGGTGAGCGGCGCGGCCGGCAATCGCGCGCCAGATCCGGAAGCGCTCAAGGCCTATGCGCTGAAGCTCTGCCTGGACAGCAATTACGCCAAGGTGGGCACGCTCGGCCCGGGGGCCGAGAAAGACCGCTCCTACCTGCTGCTGCAGTACGCGCTGGACAATTCGCGGCCCAAGGCACGGCAGCGCCTGGAGAGCTTCGTGAAGACCACTACCGCCGACTACTACCTGGCGGAAGTGCCGATGAAGGACGAGGGTAACGTCGGTCCGTTCAACAAGATCTTCGCACAGTGCATGGACTTCTATCATTCGCCGGCACTGAAGAAGTTCCTCGCGCGCGATCGGTGAGGCGGTGATGCGCAGTCGCTCTGTTGCGTTCCTCAAGGACAAGTGGACGCTCATCATCAACAAGGACGTCGGTCAGTGGGGCGCCTACAAGTACAACAAGGACAATGACATCCGCGCGTGGACATGAAGGTGACGAAGAGCACGGAAACCGCCCAGGCCCTCACCATCGCCTTGGATGAGAAGGCATCCACGCTGAACATCTCGTGGGAGAACACGCAGGTCTCCGTGCCCTTACGCTTGGCCGGGAAGGGCTGAGCACGCCGTCACCGGAGTGTTCATCTTCGAGCAAAACCTCCCAGGCCCCCCTGCGCACAAGCTCACGGCAAGAAAAGCTGGGCCGAGACGACGCATCAGGAGGCCCTGACGGCGGCTACACCGAAGGGAGACGGACCAAGACACCGTCCCCGCCTCTCCCTTCACTCCTGGTGGGCAACACCTCATCGAGCTTGTCGTGGAAACAAAGGAGCGCGACGTGCTGAAAATTTCCCGCCAGCAAAGACTAGCCTTGCTCAAGCCCGACGAAGCCTTCGTCGAGTGGTACACCGAAAGCTTCATGCCGGATAACCTCCCGCATTTCTACCACGACATCGAAAACGCCATGCTGCGCCGGATGGTCTTGAACGGACGCCGCGTCGCGGTATCCAAGGGATTCACCGACCCCTCGACCCAAGCGCACTTCATCACCTTCATGTGGACCGTTGGTGCGGACTTTTTCGAGTTCCCGGTCTTCGCCGCCATCGTCAATCATCCCAAGCTCTCGCCTACGGAAAAAATTGACCGCCTCTACAAAGTGGATGGAGCCGTGGCGTCCGAGGTCATCCTCAAGGCCGATGATCGCGCCTGGTTTCGCGTGCCGGGGCAAACCAGCGGAGGTGAGTAAGTGGGAAAGGTCTACCAGGAGCTGGGGCAGAAACACGCCGCTGACAAGGTCCGCCAAGCCGAGGCAGAGCTCGGCAAACTCGACGCCGCCTACGCCGAGCTGGCTGCGGATGCGGCCCTCACCGCCGGCAGCTTTGCCCCGCCTCCTTTTGGCACGGCGGCCGATATCGCCAGTCTGGCCAAGTCCGTCGCCAAAGGAGATGTGGGCGGGGCGCTCCTCGATATCGTCGGCTTCATCCCCGTCGTGGACATCGTGGCCAAGGGCGGCATTCGCGGCACCAAGATTGCGGCCAAGATGGACGATGTTGCCCAAGCCATCAGTGCCGCCAAGACCGCCCTCGCCCGCCAGAAATCACTCCTGGCCGCCAAGACCATGAGCCACCTCGATGAGGCGCTCAAGGCCACAGGCGACCTCTACAACATTCGCAAAGCCGCAGCCCGGCAGTATTGGGACAAGGTCGTCGCGGCCAACCGTAAAAAGGTGGATGACGAACTCGCGAAATGCGCCGTCAAGAAATGCCCCAAGAAAAAGGTGGATGCACTCAATGCACGGAAGGGCGAGGCGAATCCTGGCCGCCTGCCCTCCTCCGACAAGGGCAAGTGGGTGGATCCCAAGACGGGGAAGCCGGTCCCGCCCGGCACGGGAAACTACGTTCCCGATCCGGAAAAGAACCCGTCCCTCCACGCCGCACTCAAGAAGTACGGCAAGGAAAACGAAGGTATTCCTTTCAAGGATGGCCATCCGGACTTCACCAGCTTCGCCCAGAAAGGGCCGGATGGTAAACCCGTGCGGGTGGAGATAGATATGAAGGGGAACGATACAGACTTCAGCAGCGCCCGCGCGGCCGCCCAGAAGAAGTACGGTGCATGGGACAAGGGCAAGAACGAAAAGAACGTCACCTGGCATCATGAGCCAGATGGCGTCACCATGACGCTGATTGATCGAGACATCCACACCGCCATGCGCAAGGCCGATGGCACCGCCAACTCAGGCACCCCGCACGTCGGCG
Organism: Archangium sp.; assembly: GCF_057119385.1. Lineage (NCBI taxonomy): Bacteria > Pseudomonadati > Myxococcota > Myxococcia > Myxococcales > Archangiaceae > Archangium > Archangium sp. Next base: position 47,389 of record NZ_DBNGVP010000127.1, read on the forward strand.
GCGATTCCATGTGGGGCAATCCCGAATTCTAGACACGAAGCCGAGCCATGCCATGAGCCTCAAAAAATATTCAGATGCCAGCTATCTCGATCCCGCGAACGACAAAGACATCCTCGAACTCGAGCAAGCGCTCGACGTCGTGCTCCCGATGGAACTGCGCGCCTTCCTCAAGCAGAGCGATGGCGCTGCTTTTGGTGAAGAGACGCATCGCTTCCGTGTGAAGCGAAAAGACAAGTTCCTGCAGCCACGGCTGGAATGGATCTTCGCGCACGATGAAATGCGCTCCCAAACCAAGATCTTCTGGGATTCGAGCATCTACGACGAAAAGAGCCGTCCTACCCTGCCGCGCGGCATCATCGTCATCGGCTCGGCCGTGGATGAGATAGACGAGGCACGCATCTTTTGCGATCTACGCGACAAGGCACCGCGCCCCGGAGGTATCTACTACCGGCATCTTTCGTTTGATCCCTATGCTGCTGGCGGCGACAACACTGCGGGCCTCGAGCTCATCGCCCCCACCTTCGAGACCTTCCTCAACTCCCTGCAGAAGCGGCAATAGCGCGTGAGCTCGCCGGGGGATGAAGATCTGGAAAGCCAGCAGGGAGTTCAGGGCCCTCGTACCCCGCTGGCCAACGTCTGGCCCAGCTTCATGGAAGCTTGGCCGCCCACGCTCCATGGGCTCTCCTTTCGCTCGGTGCAAATCCCCTTGGCCGAGCCGGATCTTCTCGCCCTCATTTCCCAGACTCCCGAGGCACGTCCTCCCCTCGAATTGGATGGCCGGCTCACCTTCTCCGGCGAGTTCCGCTCCGCGCTCGCCACCGCCCTCCGCGAGTTTCCCGCTGGCGTCTTCCTCCGTACGGGTAGCGCCAGCTTCAAGAGCGACGAATTCCTACTGCGGCCGATCTTCAAAGCGGAGTTGGCGCTCAAGCGCCTCATGCTCCCCCATCCTCGCGTCGCTCGACTCGCCAGCCTCTGCCTTCACCATCACCGGCCCGTCTCACTTTTTGTCCGGGAATGGCGCGACATCCCACCGCAAAGCGAGTTTCGGCTCTTCTTTTACGGCCGGCGACTCGTGGCGGCTTCCCAATACCACTACCGCGACCTCTTTCCTGAAATAGCGCCCGCTGCCTCGCGACTTGCTGCCGCGCTGAGCGCTGCCTCTGCCCGTATTGCCGCGGCCCTGCCGATGGCACAGCTGGTCGTGGATGTCGCGGTCACGCCTAGCCCTGCAAGTCAGGAGGTCGTCGTCATCGAAACAAATCCCTTTGGCGCCGCCACGCACGCCGGCCTCTTCACCTGGAGCGAGATCGGCCGGGGTGACCCGGCGTTCCGCTACCTAGCGCATTCATCCTCCGGCGAGCGCATCGAAAGCATCCCCCTCTAGAACACAAACCCGGAAACCGTTCGCGAGCCGAGCATGATTGAAGAGGCGCCAGGCAAGGCTGCCCACCGGCGCGCAGCATCACGTTGAACGACTCGAAGATGTCGGGCTCGGTCACTGCGGCCAGTGCGGGTGCATGGCCCATCGCCAGCGGCTCCAGACGGAGGTGTCCCCGCCAACGACAGGAGGGCTAAGCTCAAGGGCCATCGCTCTCCTGTGACTCCGGGTGCACCATGACCGCAGATTCCACTGGATCCTCGACTCCCCCCACCGTCCTGCGCAACGAGCGCTTCCTCAACCTACCGGAGCTGACGGGAGTGCTCGCCGGACAGACTTCGCTCGGCGTGGGCTCCAAGGGGCCGGGCGTGTGCGCCGTGCAGCAGGCGCTCGCCGACATGGGCTTCAGCGTGCCCGGAGGCGTGGATGGCTCCTTCGGCTCGCAGTCGACCAAGGCCGTGCGCAACTTCCAGGTGCATGCCCGCCCGGCCTTCCCGGCGATATTGGCCACCGGCAAGGTGGACGCCGCCACCCTGCGCGCCCTCGATGCGCTCGCCCCGCCCCCGGGACAGCGTGGACAGAGCCAGCACCTGCCCATCCCCCGCTACAAGGGCACGCCGTAAGCCTCCGATCCAGCCCAGGTAGTAGAGGTGCGCGAGGGGCCGCAAAGTGCGCGGCGCGATGACGACGAACACAGCGACGACGAAGACGGAGCCGGCGTGGTTGGAAGCAGCGCGGCGGCCGAG